>JALVDQ010000001.1 GCA_027008885.1 Thiotrichaceae bacterium
TCAATATATAAATCACGGGCTAACTCCTCTTCTTCTCGCATAAACAGTAAACCTGAAATTTCATCAGAAGTTAATTGAGTTGAACCGTTGTAGTTATAATCATTCGATGAAGAGTCGACTCCACAGGCAGTTAGCAATAAAGATGAGGTTATTAGGGTGAATATAATAGCGGGAAACTGTTGATATTTCATTTTTGAATCCTTGATTTGAGTTTATAGTTATATTAGTAGGCTTAAACTCTATAGAACTAATCTTAAATCAAGCTTAAAATCTAAAGATTATTTATATTACCTAAATCCTGCAATCCTCCTCAAATATAATCGAAAAAATAGTAGACTCCTAGCCAATAAAATATTTGCCTGCTGTAGCAATGATTGTGGTGATAATGCCCAGGCTTAAATTGATACCAACCAGGGTGCGAATCTGTCCCTGAGCTTGTGCGCCCTCTTGCCACTTTTCTGTTTGTACCGCTTTTTTCAGGCGTTGATAAGGCACAAAATAAATATAGAAAAATATAACTGCCATCAAGCTGCCAATGCCTGTCATAAAATGTATAAAAAGAGGGGGGGATGGGTATTGGAAAAACATCCAGAAGCCTGATGCCAATATGAGTATAACGGCTATCCATACCCACATAAAGAAGCGCTTGAAGGTGGCTCGCCATAGTTTTAGACGCAAAGGTGGTTCAAGAATTTCAACACTGGCAAGGCGTAGTGATGAATGAGCGAAAAACATTCCGCCGACCCAGACAATCAGAGCTAATACATGAATTGATATTGCTATAGCCATATACATAGTTTGTTTTTCAAAATAAAGATCGAAACCAGTATAACAAATTTTACATTCCCCAATAGGGTTTTTCTAAATTCGGCTTCGGTATAGCTCATTTCCAGCGTTTTTTCTGAAACACTCATCCGCCTGCTACGGGTGGCCAGATGGATAACACATCGCCCGGGTTTAATTTGCATTGCTGACGATCATCGCAAACAAACTTTCCATTGAGCAAAACAATATGCGCCAGATCCGCAGGGATCTTGTATGCGTCAATCACATCTTGCACTGTGGCATTATCGGCAACCTTGATTTCACGGCGAAAGCGGGAATTTCCGGGTGGCAATAATGGCATCAGTGAGGCGTATAGTTCTAAATACATTTTCATCTTGAATAAACTGCCTTGGTTGCTTGTATAAAATACCCATCCCCCCTGTTTTTGACATATTTTTAAAAATATATAAAAAACAGGGGGGATGGGTATCTACTTACAGGGGAGTTAAACAATATTATCCAATACCTGTGTGGATGCCAGATACGCTTCCATAATACGAGTGGGGTCTTGCATTAGATGCGCTTTCCAGTCTTTCAGGTGTGTCTTGCTTTCAATCAGCCCGCGAATCACGCCGATATGTTGTGTCATGCCGAGTGTGCTTGCGCCTACCAGAATATCGGCCTGATCATCAACGCCAAAGCGCAGATTCAGGTATTTATACAGATCGGGGTTGTAAATCTCGACACTGTCACCGCCATCAACACCCATCCACAGACCAAAGGAGTGTGAAATCAGCCCGAGTGTATCCAGCACGTTCATATTGATATTGCCATGATGTTTGACCTGTTTGCCTGCCATATTCAGCGCGGCAATACGTCCGTGATCAACGGCGGTTGGCTGGATTGCCTGAACGTGATATTCACCCGTAGACAAATCCTTGCCCTGCGCGACATCGCCAGAGGCGTAAACATCTGCCACGCTGGTTTGCAAATAGTCATCCACGACGATGCCATCCTTGGTTTCGATGCCC
This sequence comes from Thiotrichaceae bacterium, assembly GCA_027008885.1. Taxonomy (GTDB): domain Bacteria; phylum Pseudomonadota; class Gammaproteobacteria; order Thiotrichales; family Thiotrichaceae; genus Cocleimonas. The sequence goes on from JALVDQ010000001.1 coordinate 1,797, forward strand.
GAACCTTCCAGAAAAGCAATATTTGATTTTACCCCCGTTGCGGTAATTACCAGATCGGCTGGCAGGCTGTCGCCATTATCAAGCGCAACGCTCATGCCGCTACCATCCTCGTCCCCGACTTCTGTGATTGCGGTGATTTTGGTTGAGGTGAGTACATTTACACCTTTTTCAATACACCATTTTTTCAGCAAACCACCGGCTTTTTCATCCATCATGCGCGGCACCATGCGGTCGCCCATTTCAACCACGCTAAGGTTAACGCCGCGCATTTTCAGTGATTCGAGAATAATACAGCCAATAAAACCTGCGCCCATGAGTACGACATTCGCGCCTTCATGTGCAAGTGATGCTATTTGGCGCGCATCCTCAAGTGTCCAGCAGGAATGCACATTGGGCAAGTCGATGCCGGGAATCGGAGGCGCAACCGGGTATGAGCCTGTGGCAATCAGTAATTTGTCATAAGGCAGGCTGGAGCCATCTGCAAGACCAAGTTGTTTGGCTTGTGTATCGACAGAGCTCACATGCTGGCTGATATACGCAATTTCTTGCTCGGCATAATGCGATGCGTTGCGTAAATAAGTCCCTTCCTCGGTAACTTTTTTTACCAGGAAATAGGGGATAGCCATACGCGAATAAGGTGGTTCTGGCTCGTCGCCAATCAGATAGATTTCTGCTGCCGGATCAGCTTTTCGCAAGGTTTCAGCGGCGACTACGCCACTTGGTCCTGCGCCAATAATAATATGTCGCATTGACATACTCCTAAAATATTCAGATTCAGGTTAAGTAGCCTGAGTTGAGGGACAGACACAGGCTACCTTAAAAAGGGTAGCGGCTTAAACCTGTTGATTTATTCAATGCCTAGCCTGGATTAGCGTAGCGTAATCCAACATAGTCTAATAACGTGCCATGATTTTGTCGGCTTACGCTGAGGCTAACCTGACCTGCAAATACAGGCAAATACAGGTTTAGTCACTACCAGAAAAGGATCAGTCCAGACCCAGACGGGCAAGTGTTTCACTGGTAGGCACACCTTCTGGTGTCCAGCCGCGAATCTCGTAATATTTGGGTAGCATTTCACCCAGTCGATTGACCTGTCCTGCGGTTGGTCCTGATTTAATCGCTTCTTTTAGCAAGCGTTTTGGCAGGGTGTCATCGTCTGCGGTAAAGCCAGCGGCATTATTATAGATGCGTTCCATATTCCAGATGCGCTCACCGACTTCAAGACAGCGTTCTACGCTCCAGTCGCCCTCACAGGCTGCATCAATTTGCGGTGCAATATTTTCCATGCCCCAGGCAAAGGTGGTAAACAGACAGATGCCTGCCGAATCAACCAGCGCGGTAGCATCCTGAAATGCCTTGACCAGTTCGGGTTTGCCGTCGGTATCGGTTTGCTCGGTTTTTACCGGAATGCCTAATACTTCCGAGGCAATGGTATAGCCGCGTACATGACACGCGCCCCGGTTTGAGGTAGCGTAGTTCAAGCCAATACCCTGAAAACCGCGTGGATCATAGGCAGGGAACTCCAGCCCTTTAACCGACATGGAAAGATCAGGCTCGCCGTATTTTTCGCAGAGGCGTTTTGAACCCAGCGCAATATCCGGACCAATGCCTTCGCCTGAAACCAGTTGCTCGGTAACGGCAACCAGCGCTTCTGCTGAACCAAATTTTAGCTCTATGCCGCCAGTGTCTTCGGTGGTGATTTTGCCTGCTTCAAATAGCTCCATTGCCGCAGCAACCGTACAGCCAAAGCTGATCGGGTCGAAACCGTCTTCATTACAGACAAAATTGACATAGGTGAGTGCGTCCAGATCATCAACCCCGGTATCTGCACCGAGTGCCCACGCGGCTTCATATTCCAGACCGCCTGATGCTCCCTGGTACTGCTTCTGATCGGCTTTGTCCCTGATTGAGAAGTGTGTTTTGTCGATCGTTGAAATGCGTCCGCAGGCAATGGTACAGCCAAAACAGGCACCGTTGGTGGTGAGATTGGGCTTGCCATCGCTGGGGCGCGGCTCGTGCATGGCTTCGCCCGAGATATGTTCTGCGCCTTCAAAACCGACATCGCGCATATTTCTGGCAGGTAGACCACCGACGCTGTTGATGACATTCATTAAAACCTGCGTACCGTAAGTGGGCAAGCCTTCGCCGGTAACGGCATTTTCGGCAAGCACTTCCTTGCCATCGGCAACCGCCTTGTCGAAAGCCTCGGGATTATCCAGTGAATCCACGCCTTGTGTGCCATAAACGGCAACCGCCTTGAGGTTTTTGGATGCCATCACCGTGCCTACGCCAGAGCGTCCCGCAGCACGGTGTAAATCATTGATTACGCCGGAAAACAGACAGCCGTTTTCTGCTGTGCGTCCGATTACGGCGATTTTGAGCTCAGGATTCTGATGAATTTTGTGCAGCATTTCATCGGCTTCCCAGGCAGATTTCCCCCAGAGGTCATCGGCCGGGCGAAGCTCTGCCAGATCATTTTCGATATAGAGATAAACAGGGCTGGGTGATTTTCCTTCAAAAATAATCATATCCCAACCGGCATTTTTAAATTCATTACCAATAAAACCGCCAGAGTTTGAACAGGCAATCGCACCTGTCAATGGTCCTTTGGTAATTACAGAATAGCGACCGCCCGTAGATGCCATTGTGCCGGTTAATGGTCCTGTTGCCATAATCAGTTTGTTTTCAGGGCTGAGTGGATCAACCGTTGGGTCAGTCTCTTCGACCAGATATTTGGTTGCCAGACCACGTTGCCCCAAATAGTCGTTTGCCCATTCCATATTGAGTGGTTCTGGTGTGCAAGTTCCCTCAGTGAGGTTTACGCGTAATATTTTTTTTGTCCAAGACATTTTGTAATCCTCCTGTGTTATGCAGATGCTTCTGCGCTGGGTAAACTTTTTTCTGCGTAAGCCTGCATACGCTCATAGCCGGTCAGGTTCGCGTCGATAAAGGTAATCGCCCCGGTAGGACATGATTTGGCACATTCAGGATCACCGCCACATAAATCACATTTGGCAACCTTGCCCGTTTCTTGCACATAATTCACCGTGCCGAATGGACAGGAAATAGTGCAGACCTTGCAGCCGACACATTTATCGTCATTAACCACTTTTGCGCCCGTGGCTAAATCCATTGTGATTGCATCAACAGGACAGGCACGTTGACACCATGCCTCGTCACACTGCGTACAGGTATAAGGTGCAAAGCGACCTTCAAAATGGAAGGTAAAGACCCTGATCAGGGATCGTGATGGATTAAACTCCCCCAGTTTTTCATACGAGCAAGCCAGCTCGCATTGCAGGCACCCCGTACATTTGGCGGGGTCAAGGTGTAATGATTTTTGCATTAAATTATCTCCTTTGGTGCGACTTCAGTATCTATAAACCTACAGTCGATAATTCTAGTACAAAAATATTGATTTGTTTTAATTTTTCAGCATGTATTAACTCAAACGCCTGGCATCCATAACACTCGGCAATTGCGCTATTTTTTCAAGCACTTCAAATAACTGTACTGTATTTTCGATCTGGATGGAGATATCCAGCAGCGAAATCAGTTCGGTGTTGCCCCGCTTGCTGGTGATGTTCAGCATATTGATCTGCTTCCTTGCAAGTACCGTGGCAACGTCGCTGATGAGACCAGGCTGGTTAAAGCCTGTTACCTGTATATCGACAGTATAGGCGGTGGTTTCGGTTCCCCAGCTTGCTTCTGCGAGACGCGCTGATTTCTCCGGTCCCAGGTTTTTTTCATCAATATTGGGACAGTCGGTGCGATGTATGGTGATACCACGTCCAACCGTGATATAGCCGATAATGTCATCACCCGGCACGGGTTTGCAGCAGTTGCCGATTTCCACGAGCAGGTTGCTGACTCCCTGAATCTGTATGCCGCGGTCATTGTATTGTTTTTTTACGCTGATTTTACGAAATTTGACTTCTTCCTTTTTGGGAACGTCAAGCGCGTCGGTGAGTTGTGTAACACTCACGTCGCCCCTCCCCAGAGCGATCAGAAGTTCTTTTTCGGATTGGTAATGAAAGCGTTTTTGCAGTGCTGCCAGATCAATTTTCCTGATGTTGAGGCGGTGCTTTTCCTGCTCAATAATATCCAGACCGTCCTGGATATTTTTTTCATGATCCTGCTGGCGGAACCAGTGACGAATCTTGCCGCGTGAACTGGCTGAACCGATATAGCCAAGCGCCGGATTGAGCCATTTGCGCTTTGGTTGCTCCTGTTTTTGGGTGATGATTTCTACCTTGTCGCCATTATGCAGTTTGGTATCCAGCGGTACGATAACTCCATTGACCCTGGCACCTGTGCAACGGTGTCCGACGCTGGTGTGTATCGCATAGGCAAAATCGAGTGGGGTTGAGCCTTTGGAAAGATCCAGTATGTCGCCTTTTGGAGTTAGCACGAAGACACGA
>JALVDQ010000002.1 GCA_027008885.1 Thiotrichaceae bacterium
CTTGAAATGGTAATCCAGCTCGGAAGGATCGGCACCACGCAACGATTCATAAAGGCTGATGAGCCTGGCAGGGTCTTTTTCGGCGAGCTTTGCGTAATTGCGTAAATAACCACGCACATAAGGAGGCTCCGGGAGCGTTTTAAACTCCTCATTCTCAAGATGTTGCAGGGTTTCATCCGGCAGGCACAAGGCTTCTGCCATCTGGGTCAGGGAATATCCGGCTGCTTCCCGATATTCTTTCAGCAATGTCCCTAGATTAACATCACTCTTTACTGCTTTTTTGCTGTCTTTTTCTTTTGCCATACTGAGTATTGTACCTTAAAGTGATTCATTAAGTTGTTGAGCTTCTTTACTTTCAGGAAAAAGCCTTAACAAGGTTGCTTTACAGCGATTTGCCTTGTCAGGATCATGCATTTTCTGGTTGATTATGTTACATAATTGTAATGCTTTTGGGGATGATTTTCCGACACTTTCATAACGCAGCATAAATGCCTGTGCTTTTGCGTAGTTTCTTTTGTCATAGTAGAGTTGCGCCATTTCCAGCAGGGCAGGGGGAAAGGAAGCTTTCTTTTTTAAAGCCAGGCGAAAATATCTTTCTGCCTGTGCATGATTATTGGCTTTTCTCATGCAAACCCCGGCATTGTTATAGGCAAATTCCGGTGTCTCGTAAAGTGGATCTTTGACGGCGATCAGAAATTGCTGAACGGCTAGTTGTGGCTTGTCGAGCTTGCATAAAAAAGATCCGTAATTATTGCGTAATTCGGAGTTTTTAGGGTCAAGTTTGATCGCTTTCTGAAAGTATGCCGCCGCTTTTTTATTATCCCCCAGTTTTTGTTGAAGCAGGGCAAAGTAATGGTTGGATTTTGCAGAATCCGGGTTTTCCTCCAGTGCCTTTGTGAGTTTTTCATGGGCAAGTTTGAGGCGACCTTTTTGCAGGTAGCGGATGCCTAACTCGGCATTGTAATTTGACGCTTCTTTGGTTTTTACCTGACCTGTGCAGGCTGTTAAAAGTGCCAGGCTACATAAAAAAGTGATGATGAAATGTCTGGAATGAATTATTTTTTTCATTGGTATTCCTCTTTTCGATTATGGTATAAAAAACTCTCTGGAAGACTCATATTTCCAGACAGCTTCTGAACGATTTATTAATGTATATTATAATATTAGGAGCCTGTCCGAGAATAGTGAGTCTACTGCGGAAAAGCTGGATATGGCTAGATTTTTCCTCAATTTTCGTTAAATAGAAATAACTATTCGCCTCAAATTGATAAAAAATCTAGCTCAAATCAGCTTTCCCTCGCTACGACTCATATTCTCGGACAGGCTCCTGGGACTCGATTCGTGCAAAATGTATTTCTCTACGGCTTTTATCGTTGACCTTGCCGGCTAATTGTCCACAGGCGGCATCAATATCCTCTCCTCTGGTCTTGCGAGTAATGACGACTATACCTGCATCAACCAGTATATCCCTGAAACGATGTATGCGGTTGTTTGAAGAGCGCTGATAACGAGTTTCAGGGAATGGATTGAATGGTATCAAATTCACTTTGACAGGTACATCCTTTAATACATTTACTAACTCATGTGCGTTTTGCTCAGAGTCATTTATACCATTTAACATGACATATTCAATTGTTATGCGCTCTCTGGCAGCTTTTCCCTGCATAAAGCGTTTGCAGCTTGCGATTAATTCTTCAATCGGATATTTTCGGTTGACTGGAACAAGTTGATTCCTCAGCGAATTATTGGGTGCGTGAAGAGAAATAGCCAGACTGACATCAAGTTTTTCTCTCAAGCGCTCTAAAGCCGGAACTATTCCGGAGGTGCTCAGTGTTACCCTGCGTTTGCTTAAGCCATAAGCATTGTCATCCAGCATGATTGTCATGGCATCGACGACATTATCAAAATTTAATAAAGGTTCACCCATGCCCATCATTACGACGTTGCTGATGACGCGCTCAGAGTCAGGATCTGGTTGCAGTAATTTTTTGGCAAGCCATAGCTGCCCAATGATTTCAGCGACACTTAGATTGCGATTAAAGCCCTGTCTGGCAGTGGAACAAAAAGTACAGTCCAGGGCGCAGCCAACCTGGGAGGATATGCACAAGGTGCCGCGATCATCTTCGGGAATAAAAACGGTCTCAATGCAATTGCCATCAGCCAGTCTCAATAACCATTTGCGTGTGCCATCTTCTGAGAGCTTGTCGATGACGATTTCCAGCGGTTTTATTTCAGCGATGCTGGCAAGTTCATTTCTAAGCGCCTTGCTGACGTTTGTCATATCAGCAAAACTGTCAACGCCATACTGATGAATCCATTTGATTACCTGGGTTGCACGAAAAGGCTTTTCTCCACGTTCAAGGAAAAAGGTTTTGAGTTTCTCCGGGGTGTAGTCCAGAAGATTAATTTTTTCAGATGTGTTCATATCAGCATTTATCGGGTGTATGGACAGGGTTGATTTCCTGATTATTACCCATCCCCCCTGTTTTTTATATATTTTTCAAAAATATGTAAAAAACAGGGGGGATGGGTTTATATACAAGTTTTAAAGCTTAAAATCATCGCCGAGATAAATATCACGAACCAGTTTGTTTTCAAGTATGGATTGTGGTTCTCCCGAGGCGATAATTTTACCATTTCCCAGTACATAAGCGCGGTCGCATATACCTAATGTTTCCCTGACATTATGATCGGTAATCAATATACCTATACCGCGTTTTTTCAGATGGGAAATTATTTTCTGGATTTCAATTACCGATACAGGATCAACTCCGGCAAAGGGCTCGTCCAGCAAAATAAAAGATGGTTCTGTTGCGAGTGCCCTGGCTATCTCAACCCGGCGACGTTCTCCGCCTGAGAGACTGATTCCGAGACTGTCCCGAATGTGGGTGATTTGAAATTCCTCAAGCAGGCTCTCCAGCTTGTCCCGGCGAGTCTGTTTATTCAGGTCTTTGCGTGTTTCAAGGATGGCAAAGAGGTTGTCAGCCACACTTAATTTTCTGAAAATACTGGCTTCCTGTGCCAGATAGCCAATGCCATGCCGTGCTCTAAGGTGCATGGGGAGGTTGGTCAGGTCGATTGTTTGATGCTCCTTGCGTAGTAGCACCTGTCCTTTGTCGCAGGCGACCAGACCTACCACCATGTAAAAGCAGGTGGTTTTACCCGCGCCATTTGGTCCCAGCAGTCCAACGACCTCGGAGCTGTTTATATCGAGGGATATTCCCGAGAGAATTTCGCGCTTACCGTAGCTTTTGTATAGCTGTTTGGCAATTAGAGTAGGCAAAATATTACTTTTTTAGTTTGTTGCTGGGATAAAAGATAACATTGACCCGACTTTTTCCGGGGGCTTTTTTATTGCCCGCTTTTAATTCTCCATCGCGGATAGAATATTCGATATGATTGCTTGTGAATTTATCCCTGTTTTGGGAGATAACGGCGTTTCCATCAAGGAACAGGCGCTTTTCCCTGAAAAGATAGATCACGCGGTTTGCCTTGCCTTTGGCGAGTTTACCATCATCCATTTTTTGCTGGAAAGTGACCGGGGAACCTTTGGCTGTTATTTGCCTGATTTCATTTTTGGGTGCCCTGATTTCGATTTTGGATGCCTTGATTTCGAGTGTTCCCTGGACAATTGAAACATGTCCTTCATAGGTGGCAAAGCCTTTCAGTTTGTTGAATACAACACTGTCTGCACTAATGTATACAGGTTTTGTTACATCTTCCTTTAATGCCATTGCTGGCAAGCCAGAAAACAGGATTAAAATGATAATGGTGAATTTGAAGATGTTATTTTGAGGGTTGTTTATGTGGGTGATATATTGCCTGTACATTTGCATTTATCCTGAATTCCTGTTCACCTAGTTTGCTACTAAATCCTGTTCCTTGTAAAGAGCCATACGCAGATTTTAAAACAAGAGTTGCATCTGAGTGTAGCTCTCTTTTAACAGGGTCATAAATTAAATTGCTGGTTTCAATATTATAACCATCAAAACCTTTGTCTGAGTTTTTTTTATTAACGATTACCTTGCCAGACAGTTCGATTTCTCCATTTTTGGTTTTTTGTAATGCTTTTTTAGCGATCAGTGATGTTACGGTATTATCTGAATTGCGCGCTTCCAGTACCGGCTTAAAAATCTCGCTGGAGCCGCTTGCCTGCTGATGAATAAGATGTTTGCCTGTTACAAAATAGCGCATTGTGCCATCTTCCTGGACATTCAGTAGCGTAAAGTTACTCAAATAGTAGTCGATCCTTTTTTCCTTTTTTGTCAGCTGAAAGTATTTTATACCGAGCCACTGTGAATTAAACCACACGCTCCCAAGCAGGATGGCTATTGCTATGATAACAAAAAGAATTCCACTGCGATTCAAGTTATTGTCCCATGTCGATAATATTATGCAGGTATAATGTAATCGTGGTACAGCGAATCCAGTTTCCCCTGGGCTGACAGAATCAGTTCACAGACTTCCCGTACAGCACCCTTTCCGCCATTGAGTTCGCAGACCCAGTCACAGTGTTTTTTGACAAACCAGTTGGCATCACCTACGGCTATGGAAAATCCAACCTGGCTCATAATTGGCAAATCAATCACATCATCACCCACATAAGCGATTTGTTCTTTTTCATAGCCGGTTTTTTTCAGCAAGTCTGCAAAAGCAGGAAGTTTGTCCCGATAGCCCTGATATACAAGATCAGGCGAAAGTTTTAAATTTTTGGCACGGTGCACCACCAGCTCGGATTTTCTGCCAGTAATAATGGAGACTTCGATGTCATTTTCCAGTAACAGGCGAATGCCATGACCATCCTTGGAGTTAAATGCTTTAAATTCCTGCCCCTGATTGTCAAAATATAAACTGCCATCTGTCATAACGCCATCGACGTCGAGAATGATCAGTTTAATTTTTTTAGCGAGTGATGTTATGTTTTTATGCATTTAGATAATTCCCGCCTTGAGAAGATCGTGCATGTGGATTATGCCAATAACTGTTGAATCCGTTGAATCCGCTGATTGCGGGTTGTTGCCTGGTTCGGTTACTGGAAGCACGGTTATTTCCTTCTCTTGCATAAGGTTTACGGCATTGACGGCGAGTTCTTCTGCCTCGATTGTAAAGCAGTTTTTATGCGCCACTTCGCCGATTGTCACATTTTTCAGGTCAATTCCTTCTTCAAAACAGCGACGTAAATCACCATCTGTAAATATTCCTGAAAGCTTATTCTGCCTGTCAACAATTAATGTCGCCCCAAGTTTTTTCCCGGTCATTTGCAGGATGGCATCTTTTAGGGATGTTTCAGCTAGACATTGGGGGATTTCGTCTCCAGTATGCATTAAGTCTTTGACATGAACAAGCAGGCGTTTACCCAAACGTCCTCCCGGATGTGAACGCGCAAAATCTTCAGAAGTAAAGCCACGCGCTTGCAGCAGGGCGACGGCAAGCGCATCACCCAGCACAAGCGTCACTGTGGTGCTGGATGTGGGCGCAAGCCCCAGTGGGCAGGCTTCTTTTTCTACGGCAATGTTCAAGTGATAATCAGAGAGTTCAGCTAACGGGGAATGATTGTCTCCAGATACCCCTATGATGGTTGTTCCCCATCTTTTTACAACAGATGCCAGCATAACAACTTCGTCTGTTGTGCCCGAATTTGATACTGCGATCACAATATCATCGCCAGTTATCATTCCAAGGTCGCCATGCAGTGCCTCGCCCGGATGGACGAAAAACGCGGGGGTTCCGGTGCTGGCAAGTGTGGCTGCTATCTTGTTGCTGATATGTCCGGATTTTCCCATGCCGGAAACTATGACCCTTCCCTTGCAGGTGAGTATTGCTTCACATGATTTCTCAAACTGGCTGTCGAGCCGGTGTTGAAGTGCTTCAATCGCTTTTAGTTCTGCCTTTATGACAGCATCAGCGAGACTAATAAAATCATGTTTTTTAGACATATTTACCTTGTTTATAGATCAGGGGGTATTTTAAGTTGAATCCGTGACTTAATTTAAGTTATTGATTTATTGCAGGTTAAAAAGTATCTGCTTTTTTCAAATATTCGGATTTACCTGAAAATAGAGCAACGTTTCATACGCAATAAAAGCCATAAACAGAATTATCCCCTTGTATCTGTTTATTTTTTGCCGACTCTTTTTAAAGCAGCCAAAACTAAATACTAATAAAAG
>JALVDQ010000003.1 GCA_027008885.1 Thiotrichaceae bacterium
CACCGTTGATTCCCCATAATTAATTAGTATTGTTTTATGAAGGACTCCTTTCTTATCAAACCCTATAGTGTACAATAGCGCCCTCCCGTTTAACCTAACATTGGAATTAATATGTCATATACATTAACCACTAGCCTTAATCAACCTATCGACGATGCCATTGAAACACTGAAAAGCACATTAATGACCCACAAGCTTGGGATCGTTAGTGAAGTCAATGTTCAAGCGATTATCAAAAACAAATTAGATGAAGATATTGCGCCTTACCGTATTTTAGGGGCTTGTAACCCAGGCATGGCAAAGAAAATTATTGGTGCAGTTCCAGAAGCAGGGGCTTTATTGCCTTGTACGATTGTTGCTCGTGAAGAAGATGGAAAAACCTTTTTTCATTTTATGGCACCAGAAGCAGTGCTTGGACTGGAAGATAATACTGCTGTTCAAGAAGTTGCAAAACTGGCAACTGAGCATCTTAAAGCCGCTATTGCTGATTTAGAAAATATCTAAAAAGAGAACTGAATAAAATTATATCCGTCTCTTCTCTATGTGAAGAGACGGGCTTGAATTGATTTCAGATCAGTAAAACGCCTGTTAATACCACTGTTTAATAATCATTTTTAGATACACGCTATTTTCAGTGCGTGTTATCACGACCCGTTGTGGCATTGCATCAAAACGATTATTTGTATAACGCGAGTATTCGATTTTCCAGCCTGCCTGATAAAGCACTTGCGGACGACCGTTTGCATCCAGAACAAGTTTCTCCACTTTATACCGTGGTGATGCCAGACCTCGCACCCAATACTGCATGCCTTTTAAGGGCAACTTTACGCCCGTTTGACGCAGCAACAGGCGCTCTTCGTTGCTGTCCCGGTAGGTTTTGCCATCATCTGCGAGCAAGGATACCTGGCTATTATTACGACTTAGCTTCGCTAACAAGCCGCCTGTTACCGGGTTTTTAATCTCCATAATGTATTGATTTGCAGACTGCTGCAGCCATTTTAGGGCAAAACTCCAGTGATCCGCACGATAACGCAGGGCAACCTTGCTGTTAAGGTTCCAGGCTGCCTTCCTTGCCATGACTGCCTGACGTTTTTTCCATAAAGCCTGTTTGCCAGCCACAGAAACAACTGGCTTGCCTCCTGTTGGTTTCTTTACGCCAAGCGTCGAACAACCACCGAGAACAAATAAACTTAACAAGATCAGGCTAAACTTCCATTTTATTCTGAACATTCTTATTACTCCATTAATATGTCTATAAACGAGACCACACGAACAGGCTCCGGTATCTTCCTGTCAGATACTCATGTATCTTCAGAGTTCCTTAAATTCAGTATTATTATCACCCATCCCCCCTGTTTTTGACATATTTTTATAACTCAAGTTTTGGAGTTCAAAAACAGCATAGAAACACTGATTCCAGTTATTCAGTTTAAGTAACGCTGAGAGTCGCAGAGTTTTTCGCAGAGAACCACGGAGTTAACATAAAAAGTATCAAACAAATATGTGCAAACGAAAGATAGTGTGCAAACGAAGGAGGTGTAAATTGTTTTCTTTCTTTTTTACAATCTCTGCGGTTCTCTGCGAATATCTCTGTGTTCCTCTGCGTAACAATAGATTTGAACTCCGAAACTTGAATTATAAGTACCCAAACAAAAATTTCGTTTCCTGTTTTTTGATATTCAGGGCATTGCGACGGGAGCACGCGAGCAGTTGCTTAATACCGCACTATCCCCTGATTTTTTTTATAATTTACTCTGGATGGTTGCAAGGTATTGTTTAATTGGTTGATTTTTTTTATCGCTCTTTTTTTCAGGCTACCATTAACGACCTGTCGATACTTTTCCAGGGCTAGTTCCAGGTTTCCGTTGGCTTCAAATATTTCACCACGAAAATAGGCGACATCACTGCGATAATCTTTGAAACGACTTAGTTTTTTAATATTTTTTCTGGCGTTTTTCCAGTCTGACTGGTCTATCTGCAAGGCAATTAATGATTTCAGCAAGTCGTTATTATCCGGATATTTTCTAACCAAGTCCTTTAAATAGGAGCCTGCTACATTTTTTTGGTCATTTAAAATAAGTAAACGCACAAGTTGAAGTCGGTGACTATCACTCACCTGTTGTTTGTCAACAAGGTTTTGCAGCACAGGTATTGCTTCGTCTATTCTGCCTAACTTTTGTAACGCCTTGACTTTCATCAGAGTGATTTTGGATGAGCTGATTAATTCGGGTTCTTTTATTTTATCCAGTGCCGAGACCACAAGCTGGTATTTTTCCGCATTCATCGCCAGTGAAGAAATAATCAGGTTTTGTTGTAGCTGATCTTTTGCCTTGCCATATTTTTTAATGTATCGCTGAAAAGCAATCAGGGACTGTTGATGGTGTGATTCAATGTTCAGCATTGAGCCGATGAATTTCAGCCCCCTTGAATAGATTCTGTTTGATTCGGTCAACTGCTCGTCATTTTCATTTTCAATAAGCTGCCTAATTTGCTGAAGTTGCTCTACGCAGGCATCATATTCGTTGTTACGCAGCAATAATAAGGCAAGATACTGTTGAGCCTCAAGATTCTGCGGCATCAGCTCAACCCAAATACGCGCGGCATACAGTGCTTCTTTTTGCTGCTCCGTGGTTGCAGCAAGAATTGTGGCACGCCTTGCAATTGCGGGATCGCGGGAGATGGAGAGCTGTTGCTGGTAATATTTGGCTGATTGTTGCGCGTCACCAAGCTGGCTATACAGTTCTGCCAGTAAAATATTATTAAATTTCTGCGCATCGGCAGAGTGAAGCTCAGGGGCTTTTAACCCTGATCTGGTGACTATTGTTTTTTCAGGTGTTTTTTCTGGCGGATCATTCGGTCTGGCTGGTTCAGAATTACAGCCACTTAGAATTACTGCAATAAAACCGCAGCACACCAGACTTTTCCATAAGCATTTAATCATAGTCACAGATTCCATTCACAGATCCACAGGTTTTAAGTGTACACGCTGCAAGCAAAGAGCAGCATGACTCTGGAATAAAGGATATAAATCTGCCGCCGAATGGTAGCAAAACAGGGCAAAACTGAATTGTGCCTGATCAGAGGTTTCTCATTGGGAGTAGATACCCTATAATCTCGCCCCTATGTCGATACGAGTAATTGGAATAAATCATAAAACAGCCCCTGTCTCAGTGCGGGAGAAAGTAGCGTTCTCGCCGCAGGAGCTAATCGACAAGCTTGCGCAAATAAAGACAGAACTGGATAGCAGGAATGAGGTTGTGATTCTCTCTACCTGCAACAGAACAGAAGTCTATACCTTTTCTGATTATGAACTCACCCGGATACTGGGCTGGTTGCAGCATCAGAAAACTATTTCCGAACAACAGCTCAGGCAGCATATTTATGATTATTCTGATGAAAAGGCGATTCAGCACATCCTTCGGGTTGCCAGTGGACTGGATTCACTGGTGCTTGGCGAACCACAGATTCTGGGACAACTAAAATCTGCCCTGAAAACCTCATCGGAGTGCAAAACCGCCGGAACCACTCTGAAACGTCTAATGCAGCATGCCTTTTTGACTGCCAAACGGGTTCGCACCCAGACCAGCATCGGCTCCAACCCCGTCTCTGTTGCCTTTGCTGCGGTGAATCTTGCCAAACAGATCTTTAGCAAGCTGGAAAACAAAAGTGCCTTGCTCATCGGCGCGGGCGAAACAATTGAACTGGTGGGCAAACATTTGCGTAATGCCGGCATTGGCAAAATTGTCATTGCCAACCGCAGTGTCGAAAATGCAACCAAACTGGCGCAGGAACTGGATGGTCTGGGGGTATCCCTGCAACAGATCAGCGACTATCTTCCCGATGCTGACATTGTTATTTCATCGACTGCCGCACCGATTCCGGTTATTGGCAAAGGCACGGTCGAATGGGCATTGAAAAAGCGCAAACACAAACCTATTTTTATGGTAGATATTGCCGTACCGCGCGATATTGAAGCGGAAGTCAGCGAGCTGGACGACGTTTATTTATACACGGTGGATGATCTTCAATCGGTGATTGAAGAAAATATGAAATCCCGCCAGGAAGCCGCTCAACAGGCTGAGGTAATGATTGCTGAAGAAGTCGAAGCCTTTATGGGCTGGTTGCGCGCCCAGGACAAAATCCAGCTCATAAAAAACTATCGGAAAAAAGTCAGCAAGATCCAGAAAGAGACACTCGAAAAAGCCACCAAACTGTTAAAAAATGGCTCAAGCCCGGAAGAAGCACTCAACTTTCTGGCGCATACACTAAGCAATAAGCTGGCACATGATGCCACCGTTGCCATGAACAAAGCAGCGCATTCTGGCGATCATAAACTGCTTGAAGCTTCCGATAAAATTTTTAATCTTTCCGGGCAAGCAAAACAAACCAGGCAAAAGGACACACAGTGAAACAATCTATTCTTAGCAAACTAGAGATGCTCTCGGATCGTCAGCAAGAATTGGCAGGTCTGCTTGCCGAACCGGAGGTTATGAACGACCAGAACCAGTTTCGCCAGCTTTCGGTAGAATACAGCCAGCTGGAACCCGTCGTCCAGGAATACCAGAAATACCGCCGCGCCATTGCAGATCAGGAAGCTGCGCGCGAAATGCTGAATGATCCTGAAATGAAAGAAATGGCACAGGAAGAGCTGAACGAGCTGGATGCGGCACTTGAAGAGATGAAGCTCACGTTGCAAAAACTTCTGCTGCCCAAAGACCCGCATGACAACAGCAATACCTTTCTTGAAATTCGTGCTGGCACAGGTGGCGATGAAGCGGCTATTTTTGCTGGCGATCTGTTTCGCATGTATTCACGCTATGCCGAGCAAAAAGGCTGGCGCGTTGAAATCATTAGCCAGAACGAGGGCGAGCATGGCGGCTACAAGGAAATTATTGCGCGAGTGCTTGGGCAGGATGTATACGCACGCCTTAAATTTGAATCCGGCGCGCATCGTGTTCAGCGAGTGCCTGAAACCGAATCACAGGGGCGCGTACATACCTCTGCCGCCACCGTAGCCGTTTTGCCTGAACCCGATGAAGTGGAAGCACCCAAAATCAACAGCAATGATCTCAGGATTGATACCTTCAGAGCCTCGGGCGCAGGTGGTCAGCACGTTAATAAAACCGATTCGGCAATACGCATCACACATATTCCTACCGGCATTGTGGTTGAATGTCAGGATCAGCGCTCACAGCACAAAAACAAGGCGCAAGCACTCTCGGTTCTGTCTGCCAGAATCCTCGAAGGACAACGTCAGGAGCAACACGACGAACAGGCGCAAGCACGCAAGTCACTGGTCGGTAGTGGTGATCGTTCGGAACGCATTCGCACCTATAATTTCCCACAGGGACGTGTCACAGATCATCGCATTAACCTCACACTTTACAAGCTGGATGAGGTGATTTCCGGCGCGCTGGATCAGATTATTGACCCCTTGATCAATGAATATCAGGCAGAGCAGCTTTCCGCATTAAGTGAAGAAAACAGCTAATCTTAATCTATTAGCAGCAGTTGGCACGTTAATGACAAACCCATCCCCCCCCTTTTTTACATATTTTAGTATCAAGGGATTATTGACAGAAGCAAGGCAGAAGCTCGCCGACGTTTCCGGTTCCGCAGCTCTGGATGCCGAGTTGTTACTGGCTGAATGCCTTGGTAAAAGCCAGACCTACCTGCATACCTGGCCAGAAAAAAATGTTACCGCAAGGCAAAAAGAATGCTTTCAGAAACTCATACAAAAACGCCTTGAAGATTATCCTGTGGCTTATATTCTTGGTAAAAAAGCCTTTTGGACATTAGACCTGCGGGTCACGACTGATGTGCTTGTGCCGCGCCCCGAAACTGAACTGCTGGTTGAAACAGCGCTGCAAAAGATCAGCAACACAGAAAAACCACAGATTCTGGATTTGGGCACAGGCTCTGGTGCTATTGCCCTCGCCATTGCCAGCGAACGCCCCGATGCGATAGTGTGCGCCTCTGATTCTTCACAAGCTGCACTGAAGATTGCCGAATACAATGCGCGCAAGAACGGGCTGGACGCTCAACTGCGCTTTATACAGTCAAACTGGTTCTCAAACATCAAGCCGCAGAGATTTGATCTTATTGTCTCCAACCCACCATATATTGCCCCGGATGACCCGCATTTACAGGGAAGCATCCGGCATGAACCACAACTTGCACTTACTGCCGCCAACAGCGGCATGGCAGATATTGAACTGATTATTGCAAACGCTCCGGATTTTCTTAAAACAAATGCCTGGATCATTCTCGAACACGGCTATGATCAGGCAAAAAAAACCCAACAACTTTTTTCACAGCATCATTATAAAGAGATTGAAAGTCGCAAAGATTTGAACAATCTACTGCGTATTACGCTTGCCTGCCGCATTTAAGTACCCGCTCAAAATTAATCTAACAATTTAGCCCCTGTTTTCTGATCTTCTTCGTTATTGCTTTGGTCACATAGCCCACTATGCTCCCGTCGCAATGCCTTGAATATCAAAAAACAGGAAACGAAATTTTGTTAAATTAATTTTGCTTGGGTACTTGGTTATCTCAGCTTTCTACACTTTCAATTTGTTCTGCTGTTTGTTCTGCCGTGCTTTGCACGCTATCTGAATCAATCTCTGCAAACTGCTTTATTTCTTTTTGAATCCTGGCGTATGCCTGTTCAATTTTATCCAGGTTCTGTTGTTTTAGCTGTTGTTCCTCTTCAATCTTTTTCAGGCTTGATACTTTAAATGAATGCTCTTCTTCCATTTTCTTTATGCTCTGATCAACAGATAATTGAGCGTTTTCTTTTGCTTTCTTTAGTTCAAGCAGATCTTTATCCAGCTGTGACAGGATTTGATTAAGCTTTTCCTGCCTTTGTTCCAGTTGTTGTATGTCTTTATGTTTTAATTCTTCCACTTCCTTTTTTTGACGCTTAATTTGTTCCTGTCTCAAATTGGCATTTTCTATTTGTTTGCGGTTTGCCTCCAAACTGTCCTGAATATTGTGTAATTCAGTCTTTTTCTGCTGCTTTTTATCCAGCAGTTTTTGAATATCCTGCTTTGCCAGTTCTACCTGCTGCTCCAGTTCCTCAAGTTCCTGCTGGCGTGACTGCTGTTGTTCGTCCAGTTGCTTGATATCAAGAGTAACAAAGCGTTTCTTTTGTTCAAGCTGCTGGATCTGTTCTTCTTCGTGCGCCTTGTCTTCACTTTTCTTTTGATCAAGTTTGTGGCTCACTTGCTCCATTTGCTCAAGCTCTTCGCGCTTGATTTTTAGTTGCTTTAATATCTCGTCCAATTCAAGCTTTCTGCTGTTGATTTCTTCCTGCTTGATTTCTTCCTGACGTTGCTTTTCAGCCTTGAGTTGTTCCTGTTCCTGTTGTTTTAATGACTGATATTGCTTTAGCTGCTGGATTCCCTGTCTGGTTAAACTGGCACGCTCATTAAGCTGTTTGATTTCCAGACGAAGCAATTTTTGCTCAAATTCCAGTTGCTTTAGATCCTGTTTTTTCAGTTGCTTGTATAAATCATTTTTTGGCGTATGAGCAGCTGCCGCCTGGGTGGTGTCTGCCCTGCCTTCTTCTGTCGCCTGGCTAATTTCAGGGGTATTCTTCAGGGGCTTTTCTTCAGACGGGTGAGTTTGTTTATTAGTTTGCACAGAACTATCGGTTTGCACAGAATTAGTAGTTTGCGGCGAGTTAGTTGGCAGTGCTTCGCTGTCTGACGATTCCAGCTCCCTGATTAAATTATCCACTTGTTCATCTGCCATTTTTTCTGCGCGCGCTGGCATATTCTGGAGAATTTCCTTTGCCTTCTGCAACTCTGTTATCAATGCCTGCGAGTGGGATTCCAGCTCAATATAATAATCCTGAAGCTCATCTTGCGTCTTGGGATTATAAATTTTAAGTGTTTCGTGGTAGAGCGTGCTATAGGCAGCATGTGATTTTTCATGCAGGCTAACAACTTCCTTGAACCAGTCGTCATCTTTAAAAACCTGCCCCTCCGAATACAGCCAGATACCCAAATTACATTCAGTATGTGCAACGGGTTCTCTCGCCTGATCCGTATTTTCCCCATCGAGTAACAAGCGACCATGTTCCAGCCAGTTTTCTGATTCTTTTCGAGCCGCTTCTATCGTTTCAATCGCAACTATTTTTTTTTCTTCTGAATTTTTCATTTTGGTCAAATAACCTGAATTATAATTATTAAGATTCTGTCCGGGAATAATGAGCCTGCAACTCATATTCTGGATACGCTTTAATAATTCTATGTCAGTTGCCTGTTATAAGCAAAAGCATTAGATTAGCGGTAGCACAGGATTCAGCCCCCTGCCCTTTGCCCTCTGTCCTCTGTCTTCTGCTACCCATCCCCCCCTGTTTTTAATACTTTTAGCGAAAACAGTTCGGTTATGGGTATATTAGTAAAAAACCAGTTAATAATACTTGCCTTATGCCACAAAAAAACTTAGTCTGGAGGTATGCTTCCACGTATCACAAATTTCAACCAGAACGCAATCGGCTGCGACGCTTGTAGCCTGAATAATATCTGTATTCCCAATGGTCTTTCTGCGTCTGAAATAAAAGAACTGGAGGCGTCCATTGATAAAACAGTGAAAGTCAAAAAGAAAGATGCCATTTTTCGTTCCAACCACCAGATGGAAGGTATCTATGCAGTAAAATCCGGAGCTATAAAAACATCAATTGCCAATAAGGATGGTCAGGAGCAGGTTCTTGAGTTTCACCTGCCAGGTGATATGCTGGGTTTTGATGCGTTCAGTACGGGTTCACACACCTGCGATGCAATCGCGCTTGAAGATACCCTGCTTTGCAAAATTCCGGTCGAAGTGTTTGATAATCTTTGTGAGCGTCTGCCGGGTTTAAGAAAGGAGCTTCGGCATCAGGTTGGCAAGGAAATTGCCCATAATCAACGCCTGCTACTGTCACTGGGACAACAGCAAACGGATGAACGCCTTGCCAATTTCCTCCTGCAAGTTTCCAGTCATTACCAGTCGCGTGGTTTTTCCAATAAGGAGTTTGTGCTTCCCATGTCACGTCAGGATCTTTCAAATTATCTTGGTATGGCGGTAGAAACATTAAGCCGCATCATTTCCCGCATGACGGATGACAATATCATCAAGGTTGAAAGACGCATGGTGATTATTTCCAATATGGACAAGCTGAAATTACTGGCTCACTCAGCCTGTCGGGCTAAAAGTTCTTCATAAACATACCATACCAACCCACCCCCCCTGTTTTACTATATTTTCTTTGCTTTAGGGCTTTTTCTTAGTAGCATTGATTAAAAACGTGGTATGACTCAAATCTGTGTTTTACAGCTCGGCTTCGTTAAATTACGCTGCTCTAATCCAGACCGCGCATTGAGTCAATCAACAGGTTTAAACCACTACCAAAAGTATATCCAGACAAACTATTCACTATGAAAAAAAATATTCAAAATTCAGCTTTTCCAGAAAATGTTAAATCGCTTCAAGAACAGGTACGCATTGTCGGTCACTTGCTAGGAGAGGTGCTCAGGGAACAGGAGGGCGAAGAGGTCTTTGCTGCGGTTGAGCATTTACGCAGTGGCTATATTTCACTGCGGCATGAAGATGATGATAACAAGCGCCAGCAGCTCATGGCTTATATTGAAACACTGGACAGGCATAAATTAAAACAGGTAACACGCGCCTTTAATGTGTTTTATGTGTTATCCAATATTGTTGAAGAAGATTTTCTGCATCGTGAACGCCGTAAACTCTATCGCAGTGGGCATGACTACCTGTGGAAAGGCTCATTTTTAGGCACGGTGAAAAAACTAAAGGAGGAAGGCATGTCAGCCGCAGACATGCAAAAAATCATTAACGAGCTGCGTTATACGCCCGTATTCACCGCGCACCCGACAGAAGCTCGGCGACGCACCATGATGACACTGCAACGCCGTATTTTTCTGGTTATTGACCAGTTAAATGATTGTGAGCTAAACGATGAGGAACGCGGCTCCATAATGCACCAGCTCAAGGCACACATTCAGTTGCTTTGGCGAACCAGCGAAGTCAGGCACAGCAAGCCTTCAGTGGAAGATGAGGTAAAATACGGTCTGTTTTATTTTCATGCCAGCCTGTTTGAAGCGATCCCTATGGTTTACCGCTATTTTGAACGCGCCAGCCGCAAGGTTTACGGACGCAAGCAAATTGAAATACCGTCACTTCTTAAATTTGGCTCATGGATTGGTGGTGATCGTGATGGCAACCCTTTTGTTACGCCTGATGTCACGCGCAATGCAATCCGCCTGCACATGCAGGAAGCATTGCAGGAATATCACAGGCGCATCATTAATTTGCGCAGTGTCCTCTCGCATGACCTTGATTTTATTACCCCTGATCAGGCGTTTACAGAGTCTCTTGAGCGTGATGAAAAAGAGCTGGGCAAACTTGCATTTAAAAAAAAGCCGGGACTCTTTTCTACAGAACCCTATCGGCGCAAGTTGCAGTTTATTGCTTTTCGCCTGAATGCCAATCTCAAATATGTGCAGTCACGCATTAAGGGAAAATATGCCCCCAGAGCAATCGGTGCCTACCAAACAATTACAGATTTTCTAAATGATTTATACCTGATTCGTGAATCCTTAATCAGCCATAATGATGAGAATATCGCAAAACATGAACTCAAGGATTTGATTCGTCTCGCTGAAACCTGTGGCTTTTCTTTATACGAGCTTGACATCAGACAGGAATCAACGGTTCACACCGACACCGTCAATGAGGTTTTAAAGCAGTTTCTTCCAGAGCTGGATTATTTTGCGCTTGCCGAACAGGAAAAACTGGAATTGCTCTCAAGCCTGATTCAGAGAAGAAATCTGCCCAGCCCAAACCCGGAGTCACTCTCGGCAAAATCGCTGGAGACACTCGAATTATTTCACACCATGCTGCAAATGCGTGAGGAAACCGGCGACCAGATCTTTGGCACCTATGTAATCTCGATGACACATGCCGCCAGCCATGTGATGGAAGTCATGTTTCTGGCTCGCCTTGCCGGACTTGTCGGGATTAAGGAAGACGAGGAGGTATTCTGTAATATCCAGATCTCTCCCCTGTTTGAAACCATTGAAGACCTCCAGCACATTAGCGAAGTGCTTGGTAATCTCTTTGAAAATGAACAGTATATGAGGCTACTCAAGGCTTCTGGCAATCTGCAAGAGGTGATGCTGGGCTATTCTGATTCGTGTAAAGATGGCGGCATCCTGGCTTCACAATGGAATTTGTATAACGCACAGCGGCAGGTAACTGATCTTACAGAAAAATATGGCGTAAAATGTCGCATGTTCCACGGTCGTGGCGGCACCATTGGTCGCGGCGGTGGACCTACCCATGAAGCCATAATTTCACAACCACCAGATACCGTTAACGGACAAATCAAGTTTACCGAACAGGGTGAAGTTCTTTCAAACAAATACAGCAACGTGGAAACTGCGGTGTATGAATTAAGCGTTGGTATTACGGGACTATTGAAAGCAAGTCAGTCGATTGTGAAAAAGCAGGGACAATATTCCAGGGCTTATCATACGGCAATGGAAAAAATCGCACGCGCCGGCGAAGACAGCTACCGTGACCTGACAGACAGAACCGCAAAGTTTCAGGACTATTTCTACGAAAATACGCCGGTCATAGAAATCGGACAGCTCAATATAGGTTCACGTCCTTCACATCGAAAAGTGGATCGCTCCAAGGCATCCATTCGTGCAATACCCTGGGTTTTTGGCTGGGCGCAAGCCAGACATACCCTGCCCGCCTGGTACGGGATTGGTTCAGCACTGCAAAAAATACGCCAACAACAGGGTGATGAACTGTTAAGAGAGATGTACCAGCAATGGCCATTTTTCAGATCATTATTAAGCAATGTGCAAATGGCATTATTTAAGGCACAGATGGATATTGCCAAAGAATATGCAGGGCTTTGGAATGAGCATGAAACATCCATGAGTATCTATAAAAAAATAGCGGATGAATATTACCGCACAGCCAGGGAAGTACTGAATGTCGCACAAATTGATTCATTAATGGCAGAAACACCGTTATTACAATACTCACTGCTACGCCGTGAACCTTATCTTGATCCACTCAATCACATCCAGATCACCGTGTTACGTCGTCATCGTGAGTATCTTGCCAAAAACGGGGAAGAGTCCCCCTGGCTTGATGAATTGCTGCTGACTATTAATGCGATTGCAGCAGGAATGCGTAATACGGGCTAATCTTGTCCCGTATTCCGCGGGGCTTCATGCGGGCTACGTTGGCTGCCCTCTGCCCTCTGTCCTCTGTCCTCTGTCCTCAGAAACACCCATCCCCCCTGTTTTTTATATATTTTTAAACAATAAAAGCCACTGAAATCAGTGGCTTTTATTGTTTATGCGGGAGAGAGCTGAGAGTTATAAAATTATTTCTTGTGTGGATCTATAACTGCATCAGCAAGTGATACTGGTAGTATTTTAAATATTTTCATGGCAAAAATAACCATCGCTATTGCAAGTGCAAATCCACCAATTCCAAGCAGGAACTCGGGCATGGTTGCGCTGTAATCATTGATCACTCCATCATAAAAGCTGCTGGAAACTTCCGCATTAGGGAAAAGTACCAGCGGATAAGACTGACCACCAATAAGAATCACATAAATCTGAATCATGCCACCAATCACAGCAAGAAGCGCGGCAGCAACCAGTGCGGTGCGATTATTCGCTAATTTTTTGCACCAGATAAGAAACAGCGGAATTAAACTGCCCAGAAGAATCTGTCCATACCAGAAAAGGTGTGAAATCTTTCCACCACCTGCCAATACAAAGGCTTCTACGCCATGATGCTCGGTTGCATACAAATTTGCCAAATGACGAACCAGTTCAAAGAAAAGAGTCAATGAAATGAAAATAGCCAGGGTATAGCGTAGTCTGTTCAGAATTGAATCACCCAATTCACGACCGGTTAGCTTGAATGTCGCCATAATCAAGAGCGTATAGATGGCTGTACCAAAGACATACGAGGCAATAATAAACAGTGGTGCCAGGATTGCAGCATCATAATATTGACGTGCGACCAAAAAGCCGAAGATTGAGCCTGTACCCATGGTTAGTATAAAACGCCATGCCATATTTGCGTAGCCAACTGGCTTGTAAAAAGATTTGGCAATTTTGCTGCGATCCATCATCGCCCACAGATAAGCAACCAGGATAGCGATAAAGCCGGAGTAAAGGATCATGTTCCAGGCAAAAATGGACTTGAAATTAAGATGACCCTTTGCCATTTCAATGACATGTCCCATATCGCCGAGATCCAGCAATAAGACCACTAATCCGCCCACCAGCAGGGAAGCCGCCAAAATAGCTGACAAGCGCCCCAGGGGTTGGTAGATGGTCTTGCCAAAAACGGTTCCGATGGTGGCAATATTCGCTGCGCCAGAGGCTGCTACAATTAAAAAGATAGCGAAAACGTGTGGCATTCCCCAAACGATTTGATTGTTCATGCCTGTAACATAATGACCATGGTGATGCATATAGGTAAATGCCCATAAACCGAGCAAAATCAATCCACCGAAAGCACCTAAAATACCCCAGTAGCCTATGCCATTATTTTTTACTTCACTAAAAACTGCTTTTGTAGCCATGCTTATAACTTCCTATATGCCCCAATACCGAACGCCAGTATTTAAACCTAGATCAGCACGAATTTGCGTACCACCATATTGTTTCAACACTTTACTAATTTTGCTTTCAGGGTCATTCAAATCACCAAACAGTAAAGCTTCAGGAGCAGCGTCAACACATGCAGGGTTCAAGCCTGCATCCACACGGTTTACACACATATTACAGGATTCAACCGTGCCTTTTCCGCGTGGTGTATCCCACTTTTGGTCAAGCAGTGTTTCATGCACAAAACTACGCGCCTTGTAAGGACACGCCATCATGCAATAGCGACAACCAATGCAAACGTGACGATTCACCAAAACGATGCCATCCGCGCGTTTCATGGATGCACCAGTAGGACAGACGTCCACACAGGGGGGAGTTTCACAGTGCTGACACATCACCGGCAAACTAAATTCATGTCCGGTTAGTTTTTCTTTAACTGTAACCTTGCGAATCCATTGCGCTTTTTGTTGCTCGTTTGAATGTTCTTCTTCACCCCAGCCATGCTCTTTCTTGCAAGCTTCAACGCAAGCGTCGCCGCCATCAGTCAGCTTGTTGACATCAATCAGCATGCCCCAGCGTACTTTGGAGCTTACTGGCTGATCCGCTGGCTTTGCCTGAACCTCACGCAAGAAAACACCCGGTGCAATAGTGACGCTAGCAGCAGTGGCAGAAATTGCACCAATACCACCCAGAAACTTGCGTCGATAAGAATCAATGTTACTCACTTACTGTTTCTCCTTGTGTATTGCCATCTACTGATAAGGTTTGCTTATTGGCAGTTAAGGTGTCTGATTGTTTTGAAATTGAAGCGTGTAGTGTTTCAAGTGATTTATCAACTTCTCCAGGGCTTAAACTATTCTCCGCTGTGCCCGCATTCTCATCAACTGGATGATCAACGTGACACTGAAAACAATCAGGTTGTGCCGCAACATACTGGTGGCATGTCGCGCAAAAATGTTCAGGATCAGTATGTCTGAGCACCTTGCCATTATAGGACTTGGGTACATGACATTTGATACATGCCTTGAGGCTATTATCTTCAGTGCGAATACCACGGATCATGGTCTCATCACGCTTATGCCTTAGAAGATCCTTGTGATCTTTACGCATTAAAGCGATATGGTCATCACGTTGTTGCTCTGTTTCAAATTGAGTAACCGCTTTCATCAGTTTCGGCTGCTCATTTTTACATGAACTCAGCCCTGCGGTTATCAACAAAACCAGAGAAAGAAGATAAACCTTTTTCGATAATAGTCTAAACATAGTTTTTCCTGATTATATAAACTGGAGTCAGACAGGAAATCCGACTCCGTTATATCAAAACACCTGCAAGGATCGTATTAAGCACCCAGACCCATTTCAATATAACCTGTTGGACAAACATCAGCACAAATATGACAGCCTATACACCTGGCATAATCTGTATCAACATAACGACCTGTTGTTGACTGATCTTTCTTAACACGATAAACAGCATCTTGTGGACAGTAGATAACGCAGTTATCACACTCAAAACAAAGACCACAACTCATGCAACGCTCTGCTTCAGCAATAACATCTTCTTCGTCAAGTGGGTTCATGCGCTCGGTAAAGTGACCTAATACCTCATCTTTGCCGGGCACATCTTCAGTTCGCTTGTGACGTTCAACTTTCTCAAAGTGACCCAGGAATAATTCGCTCGAAGATATGATTTCATGCTCGGAACGATCGTCATAGTTATGCACCGCATAATTATCACTGTCTGTGCCGCGTAAATCTGGCTCTTTACCTTCTTCAAAACTAACTGGTGCAAGCTCAAACTCTTTGAGTTTATCCAGCAAATCAAAGTGATGCTTGTCAACTTTAGGACGCTTATCAAGCTTCTCTTCTTTATTGGTTAAATAATGGTTAATGGTTTCAGCCGCAATTGAAGCCTGACCAATAGCAGTTGTTAACAGATGTGGACGCACAATATCACCAGCAACAAAGTGACCTTCTTTGCCTGGCACCTGATAGAAGTTATCGGCATCAATCGCATTGCGATCATTTCCAATCTCTTCAACACCTTCCAGATCACCATACTGACCGATTGCAGAAACGATCAAATCAGCTTCGATAAGTGTTTCCTTGCCACCTTCTACCGGCTTGGGCATATTGCCTTCCATAACTGCTTCGACAACTTTCAAGCCGATGGCACGACCATTTTCATCCACCACAATTTCTGAAGGCATAACTTCAGTTAAAATCGTAACACCCTCAACCAGAGCATCCTGAACTTCGTGCTCGGCAGCAGTCATCTGATCCAGTGGGAAGAGTGAGGTAAGGGTTACTTCACAAGGCACTTTATTTTCTGGCTCGGCATCATGTTTAATTTTGCCTGTGGCAGAATCTTCCGGATTTTCCGAATAGTCTGGCAGGGTACCAATACGACGAGACACTGATACCACGTCAATAGAGGTATCACCACCACCCACACAAACAACTTTTGGTGCGGTGTATTTCATATTGCCAAGGTTAAATGCCTCAAGGAATTCTACTGCGGTCACGGCATTGGGAACGTCATCCCAGTTATCGACAAACAAACCACGACCTTTTTTACAACCTAGTGCCCAAAGAATGGCATCATATTCTTTTTCAAGATCCTCGACAGCAACGTCTTTACCAACGCGTGTGCCCAGTTTTACTTCAACACCGTCCATATTGGTAATACGTTCAATTTCTGCATCCATCTTGTCGCGCGGTACACGATAACCAGGAATACCATAGCGAGCCATTCCACCTAGTTGTTCATGGTCATCAAATATTGTTGACGCATGTCCCATTTTACGCAGCTGGTAAGCAGCAGACAGACCTGCAACACCACCGCCAACAATGGCTACTTTCTTTCCTGATAACGGCGCTGAATCATCAAAGCCCAAACCTGCTTCGATTGCTGAATCACCAATGTATTGTTCAACAGAGTTGATACCTACAAAGTCATCTACATCGTTGCGGTTACAACCGTCCTGGCAGGGCGCAGGACAAACACGTCCCATCATGGAAGGGAACGGGTTAGCAGTTGTGGAACGACGAAATGCGTACTCCTGCATACTCATTTCACCTGCTGGCTTTTCTATGCCGCGAATAATTTGCAACCAACCCCGAATATCCTCGCCAGATGGACAGCTACCCTGACAGGGTGGTGTTTTCTGGATATAGGTAGGACACTTGTAAGAAGTATCCTGACGGAAAATAGCATCTTCCATGCTATCCCATTTGTTATCCCCATCTTCAAAACGTCTGAACGTCAGGCCGTTAGCTAATGATTTATCATCAGGTGAAGTTGCCATGCTTATTCTCCTTATTGCAATCCTAACGGATTGGAAAATTATCTATTAAATTA
This sequence comes from Thiotrichaceae bacterium, assembly GCA_027008885.1. Taxonomy (GTDB): domain Bacteria; phylum Pseudomonadota; class Gammaproteobacteria; order Thiotrichales; family Thiotrichaceae; genus Cocleimonas. Next base: position 17,026 of record JALVDQ010000003.1, read on the forward strand.
CTTAATCTATACTTTAATAATCAGATGCCATCAAAACAATCAGGCATCAGGGTTGTTTTCTTGCGCTGCCTTTTCAGCTGCAGCCTTTTCTCTTGCTTCTTTTGCTGCCAAACGCTCAGCTTCTTCAGCTGCTTCTTTTGCTTCAATCTCTTCTTCTGTGAGTTGACCGGTCAAAATAAGGGCATTACTCACCAGCTGGTGAACACTGACTATTTGATCCATGGTAAAACCATAATACGGAATAACTTTGGTAAACTGTGATTTACAGATGGCACATATCGCCGCCATGTGAGTTACACCGTAATGTTCTGTCACATGTTTTAAAGCTTCCATTCGGGGCAGTGCGCCCTTGACCCTGACTTCCATAAGATCATCTGTCAGGATTCCGCCGCCACCGCCACAGCAGAAAGTCTCGTCATAAATGGTTTCAGCCGGCATATCAACATAATTATTACAAACCGCCTTGATAACATTTCGCGGAATTTCAAACTGCCCACCTGGTTTATTACCCATGCGCGAACCACGAGCAATATTACAGGAATCATGGAAAGTGACTGTCATGTCATCATTCAGTGATTTATCAATATTTAACTTTCCGGCAGCCAGAGCTGGTTCGGTAATTTCCAGAACATGTTGTGGAACCGGATAATTCTGGTCAAGAAAATCAAACGGTCCTGCCAGTGTATTCAGGAAGCTGTATGCAACACGCCAGGCATGTCCACACTCGCCAAAGACAATACGCTTTACTCCAAGATCAAGTGCAGCCTGACGAATACGCAATGATAATCTGCGCATATTCTCATAACTACCGATGAACATACCGAAGTTTGCACCTTCAGAAGCGTAAGAACTTAGTGTCCAGTCAAGACCCAACTCGTGGAATACCTTAGCATAGCCCATCAAGCCATCAACATGAGGTTCTGCAAAGAAGTCCGCTGAAGGTGTAACCAGAAGAATATCCGAGCCTTTTTTATCCAGTGGCAATTTAACTTCTACGCCAGTATCATCGTATATATCTTCTTCAAGACCCTCGAGTGTATCCGCCAGCGCTCCCCCTGGCAAACCAAGATTATTACCAATCTTGTGTACCTTGCCCATAATCTCGGTACAGTACTTTTGACCCATACCGATATGATCAAGAATTTCGCGCGCAGCCATTGAAATTTCTGCTGTATCTATGCCGTAAGGGCAGAAAACAGAACAACGACGACATTGTGAACACTGGTGATAATAGTTATACCAGTCTTTTACAACATCTTCGGTTAATTCAGCAGCACCTACAAACTCTGGTTTACCAATTTTTGCAAAAAACTTGCCGGCAAAGGTAAAGTAGTAACGATAGACTTTTCTTAGCAGGTCTTGCCTTGCAACAGGCATATTTTTGGGGTCTTTAGTGCCAATAAAGTAATGACATTTATCAGTACAGGAACCACACTTGACACAAATATCCAGATAAACCTGAAGAGAACGATAACGACTTTTCAAGTCAGCCATTTTGTCCAGGGCTCGTTCTTTCCAGTTTTCTACCAGGGTGTCTGCATCACCATAATGATCGACACTCTCCGGCATCGTAAAATCAGTAGGAAAATGCAAAAACTCCTGGAATTCCTGTTTTGAAATCCACGGTCCGGAGCTTTTCATTGCATCCGGCACTATCTTTGGCACATCTACAATGCCATCTTCACCAGTAACTTCAGGTATTTCGTAATCAGCCATTGTATTCGTCCTTAATCCAGTTCATCCAGATACAATTTGCCCTGCTTTTCAAGCTTGGCAGCCCAGGGAGCCAGGTGACGCTTCTCACGTGGATTATCAACTTGATTTCGCGTTGGACTAAAGAATATACCTGGCGCATGTAATAACTTGCTGATAGGAAATATAAACATCAGCAACAACACTAAAGTAAGATGAACAAGTAATGGAAAATCACCTGGCAGGGGCTGCCAGTTAAAGTGAATCAAACCTCTGAAAAATGCCTTGACCATTACAATATCGGTATGAGAAACAAATTGCATCATCAAGCCCGAGAAA
>JALVDQ010000004.1 GCA_027008885.1 Thiotrichaceae bacterium
GATCGTATTATAGAAAAAGATTTTATTCTTTCCTGTGGCTTGTTGCCTGTTCCCTATGGTGTCATTACAACTCAATCTGATATTGCCAAAGCAGTGGAAGCCATCGAGTTTCCCGCCATTCTGAAAACCGCACGTTTTGGCTATGATGGCAAGGGACAGCAGCTTGTAAACAGTCATGCAGAACTGACTGCTGCTTATCAGGCGGTCGGGCAAGTAGCTTGCGTTGTGGAGCAGCGCATTGATCTTGAATGCGAAATTTCTGTGATTCTGGGCAGAAACCAAAATGGAGAAAACCAGGTCTTTCCTGTTGCCGAGAATATTCACAAAGACGGCATACTGTTTCAAACCCGTGTACCTGCCAGGGTAGACAGCAATATTGCCCAGGCTGCACAGGTGGCTGCGAAACGCATGGCAGACAAACTGGAATATGTGGGAATCCTGGCTGTTGAGTTTTTTGTGACAAAACAGGGTGAGTTGCTGGTGAACGAGATGGCGCCACGCACTCATAACAGTGGTCATTACAGCATTGATGCCTGTCTGACATCACAGTTTGAGCAGCAGGTACGCATGGTTTGCGGCTTGCCATTTGGTGATACGCGCCTCTTGAGTCCGGTGGTTATGGTGAATTTACTCGGCGATTTATGGGATTTGCAAGGCACTGATCCGAAAAAAAATCAGCCCGACTGGGAAAAAGTATTAAAAAACCATGTCAGCAAGCTGCATTTATATGGTAAAAAGGAAGCACGGGCAGGAAGGAAGATGGGGCATTTCTGTACTCTTTCAGAAACACTGCAAGAGGCACAACGAATTGCTGACGATACCTTTGCCCGGTTATCGCTCAGCTAAGGAAGAAGATATGGATGGACTAACACAAGAGCTCATTATCCAGAAAGGACATATGATCATTGCCGGGCTGGTACTGCTGGTCTACATTATTCGTGGGGCGATGATGCTGGCAGGCGCTGCCGCAGTTAATTCAAGATCAATGCTGGCAATATCTTCACTGTTGACCATTTTGCTTTTTGCCAGCGGCGTATTTATGGCATTTAAAAAACATCTGTCATTTGCCGACGGTTTTGTATTAACCACCCTCATCAGTTTTTTGCTTTTTGTTATTTTTGGTGTGATTGCACTTAAACACGGGCTGCCGAAGCTGATTGCCAGTGGATTGTGGCTGCTGGGGCTTGTTGCCTTTATTTATACCGCATTAATCGCAAGCAAGGTGATTGAACCTTTTTTTTAGCCAATAAGAGGCTCAATACATGCCAGATGAAAAACAGCTTGCAAAATACCGTGAGGATATAAAATTCTCTGCAACGCTCTGCGGGCAAACACTCCAGTTCAGAAGTACCTGGGGCATTTTCTCACCGCGAGAAATTGACGCAGGCACGCAGCTGTTAATGCAATACATTGAAGTCAAGCCTGATGACAACTGCCTTGATTTGGGCTGTGGCTATGGTCCAATCGGTCTGACTCTGGCAAAACTGGCGGCGCGCGGACAGACTTTACTGCTTGACAAGGACTTTATGGCGGTTGAATACAGCACTAAAAATGCCAGACTTAACCGGCTGGACAACGCCACAGCAATGCTGAGCAACGGCTTTCAGCATATTGACAAGAATCTGCGTTTCAATATTGTTGCCTCAAATGTTCCCGCGAAAGTAGGCAAGGAAATGATGTCGCTGATGCTGTATGATGCCTGGCAACACCTTGAAGATGGCGGAAAAATCTATTTGGTAACGGTTAATGGACTGCGTCAATACATGAAACGTAATCTCAGTGAAATATTTGGCAATTACAGGAAACTTAAACAAGGTAAAGCGTATACCGTTCACATGGCACAGAAACAATGATGGATGAAGATGATAAACTGACCTTTTTCTACAGTGGTAATCCTGAAGAAGAGGTTTTCAAGTTAATAGAAAAGGCACTTGAGCAGAGAGAACATTATCTGGTTGAGTTTTATAATGAATTTTTGATTGATGTTTATATGCTGCTGGACAAGCGCAAATCCAGGCATGTCGCAATTGACTGGGATAACACCATCAGCGCCGACAAAACATTCTTTAAATCTTTGATATTTCAATTACAGGATGCCGGTTTCAAACCGTTCGTCTGCACCCTGCGCGCCCCTGACAAGGAAAATATAGAAGAAATTTGCAAAATCCTTGAAAAAGCCAATATTCCAATTTATCTCACTAATGGCAAGCCCAAACGGAAGTATATGAAATCACTGGGGGTTAAAGTACATCTCTGGATTGATGACTTCTATCCGGGCATCTGTGGTGATTCCTGCAAGATTCTGGCAAGAAACAATATAAAAGACTAGCGGTTACCTGAAAATGAATAAACACATACTGGATAAATTTATAGCTGGTGAGTACCAACAGATTTTTTGCGAAAAATGCGCAATGACCTTTCTTACCAACGTCTATGAGTATGATGATACACACGTCCTGCTGGAGAAGCGCTCACTGGGGCTTGAATATTATTGTGGCGCGATCCATCAAAAAAAGCTCACCAAAGTACCTGAAATAGAACGGGTCGGCATTCTTGACGAGGACGATAATATCGTTGCAGCACCCAGTCAGGAGGAAATTTATTCCGGCGAAGAAACCGACCTGCGTTTTATTTATATTATGGAAAAACTTGAGCATCTTGAAGAAGATGATATTGAGTATTTTAACCGTTGCGTCAAAGACCTCGAATGGCAAAATGACGCTGACCGTAAAAAGATTTTTGATGGCGTTGCAAAACGCTATAACCCGGAACTGGCTCAGGACATAATCAAGCTCTACGAATTTTATCTGGAACATGAAAATGTACTGGCATGGGATCTGCACGGTGATAACCTGATGCGGCGACCTGAAAGCGGTGAAATTGTCATTCTTGATCCATATACGCGCAAAGCCTAAAAAGCCCAAACCTGCAAAACTGCCATCATTCTGCCCCGGAAGCAGAATTAAAACGAAATTTTCAGAATTGTTATAAGGCGAGCTTTAATTTCCAAAAATTGCTAAGGCTTGTATACTCTGCCTCTTGATTTGCAATGAGAGTAGCCCTATGAGCATAAGCAATGAAGATGTCGTAAAATTAATTCAGGAGGCTTTTCCTGATGCTGAAGTCAGCGTTGAGGGTGATGGCTATAAATATGAAGCAAGCGTTGTGAGTTCTGCCTTTGATGGCTTAAATACACTAAAACGTCATCAGGCTGTTTATGCTGCGCTGGATTCTGCGATCACCTCGGGTGATCTTCATGCCCTGACGATTCATGCGAAAACACCAGACGAGGTCTAGCAACAATGAGCAAGATGGTTACACATCAACTGGATGCCCGCCGTCTGCTTTGCCCCTTGCCCGTGATTCGCGTACAGCAGCTAATTGAAAAACTCGGAAAATCAGCCGTTGGCGACAGAATCAAATCAATTTGTAGCGACCCGGGAGCACTTTATGATATTCCCGCCTGGGCAAAGGTACATGGTCACAAGCTCATTGAAACCAATGAGATCGACAATGAGTACATCATCGTTATTGAAATAGGTGACAGTGATGACTGAAACACACGAGACAAACAACGGTAAGCCCCAAAGCAAAATTGAAATAGCCGTTAATCCACCTGCATACAGCCCGCTTGAAACGCCGCAGAATACCCACTCAGAAAAAAACCGGCTACGCTATCAGGCAACCCGCAAGGTGACATTAATTGGCATGTTGGTGAATATTTTCCTCTCCGCTGCCCAGCTTATTGGTGGTGTATTAGTGCATTCACAGGCGTTGATAGCCGATGGCATCCACACATTATCTGATCTTGCCAGCGATATTGTGGTACTGATTGCTGCCAAGGTAGCCAGTCAGGAAGCCGACGATGATCACCCTTACGGTCATGGACGCTTTGAAACCATCGCCACAGTGGTACTCGGTCTTGCCCTGGCTGGCGTTGCCGTAGGTATTGCCATGAATGCCTATGGACGTATTAGCCACCCTGAAAGGCTGTTACAGCCACAACCACTGGCGTTACTGTTTGCTGCACTGGCGATTGTCAGCAAAGAAGCACTGTACCAATACACCATGGTTATAGCTAAAAAAATAAATTCAAAAATGTTACAGGCAAATGCCTGGCATCACCGTTCAGATGCGATCTCCTCCATTATGGTGGCGCTGGGCGTGGCTGGTAGCGTATTTCTGAAAATCCCCTGGCTGGATGCGGCAGCAGCCATTGTGGTTGCCATTATGATTTTTTACATGGGGGTACGCCTGATTCTGGATAGCGCGATGGAGCTGGTGGATACCGCGCTGGAACCTGAAAAAATGGCTGAAATACGCGACTACATCAGCAATATCGAGGGAGTCGAAGAAACCCACATGCTGCGCACCCGCAAAATGGGAAATAACGTGCTGGCTGACGTGCACATCCAGGTTAATTCGTATCTAAGTGTTTCAGAAGGTCACTATATCGCCGAAAATGTCATTCAGAAATTGCGTAAAAAATTCCCTGAAATGCACGACATAACTGTACATATCGACCCGGAGGATGATGAAAAATGCAGCCCTTCGGCACAGCTACCCAGCCGCAGTGAGGTGTTGCGACAAATTTATCCTGAAATTCAAAAAAACGGGCTGGATCAAGATATTCGCAATATTGTCTTGCATTATGTTAACGGCAAGATTGAAATAGAGATCTTCGTAAAACATCCGCATGATCAGCAGCAACTTGAGCAGTTGATAGAATCTTGCAAGGGCTGCAAGGATATTCACTCAATCAGCGTTCATCAGCAACTTGTTCCATAAAACATAAAGTAGAAAAAAATGGCAAAATTAAAACCTCGTGAAATCATCACACCCCGTCCATCCATGTCGTTAACTATTCCCGAAGGCATGTCGCCGGTGGAATTTTTTAATAGTGCCGCCAACCTTAAAAATCTGGCGGAAGAAAACGGGCTATTCAGAACACCGGAAGATTTGCTCATGTACCGCAAACTGATTGGGCATAGCATTGAGTTTGATACCTCCATTATTCTGGATACCTCACGGCGCATTCTTGACCCTCTGGGACGACCTGTGCGACGCGATCAGCTAAATCGACAGCAAAAGAAAGTCTGGTCAAAAATGACCACGATTCTGCTGGAGTATATGCTCGATAAATATCCCGATCCGAAAAAGCACCTGATCCTCTGTGGTGAAGCAAGTCTTGATTCCACCTGGCCCCTGAACAAGCCTGGCGTACCCAGTATCCGCATGATTCACAACCATTTTATGGTTTTTCCAATGGCTGATCTGAAAAAAGCCAAAGAAGCCGACCCGAGTAATCCAAACCTTACCGACAGCGGACACAACACACTGTTTTTACGTCATTTAAGCGATGTCTACCATGAATTTCTGGAAGTCCTGGATTTGCAATTGCTATCCTCCTTACCTTCGGAAGAGTGCGCCCTGGAACTCACAGGTTTCCCCCAAGGGCTGCCAAGCTGGGAACTCAAAGGCGGCATGGAAAAACTCAATGACCAGTATTTCTGGTATGAATTTGAACAGGTGTTGCGTGGTTTTCTGGATTTTTATCGCACTTTCTTCTCACTGGTTGCAACCGGTGAAGAGCGCGTACCCAGCGACGCCAATTTTCCCGACCAGATTCTGGATGTGCTACTCGGTAACAACCGTTTCTTGCGGGTAGCGCGTGATCTGCGCGAACAGGTGATTCAGGACCCACAATTTGCTAACGAAATTCGCTGGCGACCTGCCTACAAGCAAATCATTTACCGTGATGACAAGGGGCGTCTGATTGTCACCATCTCGCAAAACTCGGTAGGCAATGCCATAACCGAATTACTGGGTATTGTGGTCAATCGCGTAGAAGATAATGAAGAATACGCCAAACATGAGCCTGCCCTGGTAGGGCGCTTACTGGAAGCACGAGAACGCCTGATTGAAGCAAATCTGGGCGAACCGATCTCCGCCCCCTGCTGGCCAAACGGCAAATTTGTGCCATGCAGGTAAAAAATATATAAAAAACAGGGGGGATGGGTTTCAGAAGACAGAGGACAGAAGACAGAGGACAGAGGACAGAGGACAGTGTAGGGTCGGTGAAGTTTGCGTAACCGACCAGATTTAAACCTGGTTATGGTTGGTTTCGCAAAGCTACACCAACCCTACCTAACTT
>JALVDQ010000005.1 GCA_027008885.1 Thiotrichaceae bacterium
GATTGAAACGAAAATTTCAGAATTGTTATAAGGTGAGTTTATCAAGAGAGGCGAATAGCCACTCTATTTAACGAACTTGATAAGCTCAGATTATGATGATTGTGGGATTTGCAGTCAATTTCTAGTTTTCGGACAGGCTCCTGGATAGCAGTCAAAAATTATATAAAAAAGGGGGGGGGATGGGTGATAAAGCATATGTAGTCTGCATTGCGGATACGAAACGCGGGATGATACGAGATCATAACCATTGCTCCTGTGCTTTGCTCTTCAACCCCAGATTTTGAAAATCCAGTTCTTGGACAGGCATTGAGCTGTTTCCAGTTGAATCATACAACTAAGTACCCGCTCAAAATTAATCTAACAATTTAATCCCTGTTTTCTGATCTTCTTTGTTATTGCTTTGGTCACATAGTCTTACTATGCTCCCGTTGCAATGCCTTGAATATCAAAAAACAGGAAACGAAATTTTGTTAAATTAATTTTGCTTGGGTACTAAATGAGTTCTCGTTAAGTGCCGATTTATTCGACTTGATAAATCATCAGGCAAAGGGTAATCCAGATAATTTTCAAGCCAGTGCTGCCGAGTCTGTTCAACGGTTTCTTTAACTTCCTTTAATACTAAAAACTCAGGAATATGAGCTTTTGCAGCAAGCTTTTTAAAATGGTCGAGATTGATTGCTCCCATGTCTTTTGATCCTGATAGATTAAGTGCTAACTTGTCATTCGGGATATAAGGAATCGTTGAGACAAAATCATAGGCAGGTGCAAGCTGTGGCACACGACCATCAGGATAAATAAGTGACCAGTTTTTCAAATGCATATCGCCATTGCCAATCAGAATGCTAAACGTCAAGCGCCGAATAAAATCTCTCAGCCCTGTTTCACCTGTTAGTATCCAGACCATATTTGCCAGATTGGTATAGTTGGCTTTACGGTATTTATCATTAGGATAAACGCCAAAGACCTGTGCAAAATCTTCAATATGGATGCGTTTGCCAGTTTCACCCCGATCAAAACGTCTCACTGCCAGAGCCTTTGTGCCTGAAAATACACCAAGATCGGGCAAGCCTTTAATATCATCAAGATCAATCAATCTGGTTTCAGGTACAGGAATCCCAATTTTTTTTGCCATATTCAGCATTGACCATTCGTTTTCCGGAACAGATATGAAATTTTGAGCGGGTAGTTTTACTATCCAGTTGCCTCCAATACCGCTGACAGGAATAGTCAGTCCTCCCCTGTTATTCAAAAGTGCGGAAAATTTCAGCTGAATCCCCGCCAATGAAAAACGGTATCTGGCATCATCTGCTGATGCTTGTTGTATGTCTTCTTTTTTACTGGCAGAAATGCCCGCGCCTTCAAGTGGTTTTATGCTGACTGCACCAGGTAAATCTTCACCTAATAATTCAATCAGCTTAAATTCACGACCGGCGTTAATACCTCCCTGGGCTGCCAGATAAGTTCTTAAATGCCCTTCTGGCAAAAGGTTGGAAAAGAACGGAGGTAGTCTGGTTTGTCTTATCTTGGTTTCAGCAATAATAGCGCCTTGCTGAGAAAAAAATGACTGGCTCAAGGTCAGCCTGTGATCATCATTGAGATAAGACTCATCAAAAGCCAAAAAACTACGCTCGCCAGAAAGTAAGGTGATAGTTCCAATAACACGATTATTCAAATAAACATTAAGAATGTTCATAGAGAATTATCCTCGTCGTCACTATCAAGCGTCCAAAGTGGTTTTTGTGCATCTTCGCCATTAATCAAAGCCATTACAGCAGGCAGCATGACTCTTGGAACAAGCACCAGTTCACTATCCAGCAGGCGTGCCATATCAGTTACCGTAGATAAACGTGGGTCTGTTTTACCACTTTCGATTTTGGAGATATGACTTTGCGGCAGACCCAGCCTGGCTCCCAGTTCAGCCTGCTTGAGATGTTTATCGGCACGCGCCTGCTTGAGTGATTTTCTTATTTCTTTCATATATGTTAGTGCATATATTAATACTTATTTATATATAATAGCATATATTATGTATAAGGATTTGGGATTTCAACAGCGGTTTGATCAGTAGCGCAGAGAGCCGCAGAGTTCACAAACGAGGATAATGTGCAAACGAGGAGAATGTGCAAACAAAAAGTGTACTGAATATTAATCAGTGTTCCCGTGTTTCGTTCCTCAACACAGGCTGACTACGCAAAAATATATAAAAAACAGGGGGGATGGGTGTATCAGAGGACAGAGGACAGAGGACAGAGGACAGAGGGTAGATGGTAGAGGGTAGAGGGTAGAGGGTAGAGGACAGAAGACAGGAGACAGGAGACAGAAGACAGAGGGCAGAGTTGGTGGAGTTTACGCAAGCAACCAGATTCGATTGCTTGCGCAAAGCTACACCAACCCTGCTAACTCATATTCTCGGATAGGCTCCTAATTCACTTCATCCAGTTCATATTTCTTTATGCGGTAACGTAGTTGCCTAAATGTCATTCCGAGTTTTTTGGCGGCTGCGGTGCGATTCCATCTTGTCTGGTTTAATGCGGCGAGTATTTCTTCTCTTTCATTTTGTGGCATCCGGCTTTTATAGTTTGTTTGCCCTGATGTTGTTCCTGTAAATTTTTCGTTTTCCTTTAACAGCGAGTCGGGGGTGTGAATGACTCTGGTTTCGCGTGGCAGTTGCAAATCATCCGGTTCAATATATTCTCCATCCGCGAGTGTGCAGGCGCGTTCCAGTATGTTTTCGAGTTCCCGTACATTTCCCGGGAAGGGGTAGTTGAGCAGCGCGTTGATGGATTGCTGCGAGAGTTTGGCTTTGGGCAGTTGCCAGCGTTTTGCAATTAATTCCAGAAAGTGTTCTGCTAACAGTAAAATATCATCGCCGCGTGCTTTTAGCGAGGGGACGTTTAGTTTGATGACGTTGAGGCGGTAGTATAAATCCTGTCTGAAATTGCCTTTTTCGACTTCGAGTTCCAGATTTTTATGCGTGGCGCTTAAGATGCGGGTGTCAATGGCGATTTCTTCAACGCCTCCAACGGCTTTTATTGCTTTTTCCTGAATCGCGCGCAGCAGTTTTACCTGCATACTTAATGGCAGGTCGGCAACTTCATCGAGAAATAATGTGCCATGGTTGGCGGCTTCAAAAAGACCGATTTTATCTTCAATGGCGCCCGTAAAACTGCCTTTTTTGTGCCCAAAAAATTCACTTTCCATGAGTGTTTCAGGGATGGCACCGCAGTTTACAGGGATAAAGGCGCCACTTGCATGAGGTCCCTGGGAGTGAATCTGTTTTGCGACCAGCTCTTTTCCGGTGCCTGATTCTCCATGAATAAAGACGGGTGCCTGGCTTCTGGCAAGTTTTGCAATGGTGTTTTTAAGTTCCTGAATGGCGGGTGATTTGCCAATGATTGGGCTGGATTCCTGCTGCACAGATTTAGCTACCGGTGCAGGTGTTTCATTATCTTCGGAAAGCTTGAGTGCAGTTTGCACCAGATCACGCAGTTTTTTCAGGTCAACCGGTTTTGAGACAAAATCATAGGCACCCGCCTTGAGTGCCTCAACAGCGGCTTCCATGCTGCCAAAAGCGGTTATTACGGCAACCGGAAGGTTGGGTTGTTCACGCTGGATATAGCGCACAATATCAAAGCCTGTACCGTCGGGTAATTTCATGTCGGTAAGGCATAAATCAGGCTTAAAATTTTGTATCTGCAGCAGTGCATCCTTGACGGTGCCAGCGGTTGCTGTTTCCAGACCCATGCGCAGCAGTGTTAACTCCAGTAATTCACGAATATCTGGCTCGTCGTCAATAACTAAAACTCGTTGTTGTCTCATTCTTAAATTACTCTATTTTTATTTTTTATAAATTGGTTGGATTTGTTTAAATATTGGTATTCAGGTTTCCAGGCTGGTTTGTGAAAAAACAATGCGGAAGCAGCTACCGCCTGCGGGCAGTTTTACATACTCCAGACTGGCACCATTGCTGAGGCAAAGCTCGCGCGCCATAAACAAACCCAGACCCGTGCCATCGCGTCCCTTGGTGCTGGTTGTGAAAAACGGTTCAAACAGCCGGTCAATATGTCGATTGGGTACGCCTTTGCCGTTATCAATAATATTCAACATAATATCGCGTGTATGGCGGGGATGATTGCCCTGAATATCAATACGCAGGTCACTTACATTTTCTTTGGCGTATTTTTCCGCGTTGCGGCATAAATTCCACATTACCTGGTGCAAGTGCGTGGGATCAAACTGGATGCAGGCGTTGGGTACATCCAGAAATAGTCCAATCTGGTGCTTTTTCAGGGAGGATTGCACAATAAAGTCTTTGATAAACTCGTTTAGCCAGAGTTTAAGGCGGATGTTTTCACGCTTTGGATTGCTTTTCCGCGACAGGTTCAAAACACTTTCAATGGTGCCATTCATGCGCTTTGAGTTTGACTGAATGATTTGAATCATGCGCTCATCGGCTTTATCAAGGGAAGGTGATTCGGATAGCAACTGCGCCGCATGGCTGATTGCGCCCAGCGGATTGCGTATTTCATGTGCGATATTGGCGGTCAACTGCCCCAGGGATGCCATTTTCACATCCTGCTGTTTCTCTCGCTGCACGCGTGTATCATCCAGATACATCAAAACTACGCCCTGGTTTCTGACCCCCAGTTGAGACAGGCGCATGGTAAACTCGGTTGTTTTCCAGTGTTTGATGTCATAGCTAACAACCTTGGGCGAAATATTTTTTAGCCAGAATTTCAAGTGTGCATTTAATTCAGGTGCAAATTCCCCCAGAGTCTGGTCGCGCCAGTCGTCGGGGCGACCCAGCATATCCCAGGCTGTGGGGTTTAAGTGCTTGATGCGTGCTGTCTGGTCAAGAACAATAATGCCGGTTTGCAGTTGATCCAGAATGGACTGGTTTAACTGTGACAGGTTTGCCAGATCAATCCCCCGTCGCTTTGCCAGCTCGGCGGTTTTTGAGGCGCGTTCAAACCAGCTACCCGCGAGCCAGGAAATGACCATAATAAACAATGACAAAACACCGATATGAAAAATTTCAAAACTGCGGTTCTCTCCCTTCATCTGAAAATATATTTCAAGACTGAGGAGTGAAATGACAGTCAGCGCGGAAAGTAACAGTGAGGCTTGTCCCGGCTGTAGAATGCTCGGCAGAATAACCGGCAGCAGGAGTAAAATTCCCAGCCCTGAATTTAAACCATGATTGGCAAACACAATGGAAAGCAAAAAACAAATATCAATAATGGCTTGCAGGAAAAGTTGAACACTAAAGCCAGGCTTGTGAAAATGTGTGCTGAACACGCAAAGCACGGCAAAAATCAGGTAGACATTGGTGCTAACCGAGAAGATTCGTGACTCCAGTGGCTCAAGCATGGTCTGAGTGTACTGGGTCATTCCCAGAACCAGAATGATTCCGGCGAGGATTAGGCGATAAATGCTATAAAGTTGTAACGGGCTCCACAGGTCGGCGCCGATTACCAGTTTGGACGTAAGAGAAAAATCTCTGTCTTCTATAGCTCCCGTCTCGCGTGTTCCAAACTGCAAAATACCTTATCCCCTTGTTTTATTGCTTCTTTTTCTGGAATATGCAAACCACAATGTAGACACTTCACCATATTGTCGGCGCTGTCTGCTTTGACATTGCTGTCTTTTTTTAATTTTTTGAGTGGTTCATCCAGTCGTGTTCTAATCAATTTTACTACATAGAAGCTGACTGCAAGCAGAACAAGGTAAAAAAATATGCGTCCCATAAGGAAAAATCTCGCTGAGTGTTATGTTTATATGAATATAAGATTATACTCCGTGTAATCAAGAGATACCCAAAAAGTATCAAAAACAGGGGGGATGGGTGTATCAGAGGACAGAAGACAGAAGACAGAAGACTGAGGACAGAGGATGTAATTGCACAACTGTTTAAATACAAAAATATGTAAAAAACAGGGGGGATGGGTAATTGCCTAACTTTCTCGGCATTTTTCAAATAGTTCGTCTATGATTCAGATAAAACGTATTATTGATCAATAAACCATGAGAAAAAATCAAAATGAATCTTCATGAATATCAGTCCAAACAGCTTTTTGCTGATTATGGAATCCCGGTACCTCAAGGCATTGCAC
>JALVDQ010000006.1 GCA_027008885.1 Thiotrichaceae bacterium
CTCTCTATTACTGCATTACTACCCCCCCTCTTCCGCGTTTACTCCGTTATTTATGCCATCCCCGAATATCATAGGGTCCTGTCATACCAGGATGATTAAAAGGGGTATACCAGGCACCCTGATTCTCCAGAAAATGAAGACTCGCTGGATAAGGCGGTACAACACCATGTAATGCCCTGGCGTACCATTCAGCATCTTTTTTAAACTCTTTGATTACTGGCGCACCCTCGGGTCGCTGATCCGGTTTCACTCCGGCAATGGGATAGGCTGAAACCCCGGTTATTAACAAGACAGAGCTTGCACAAAGCAAGCCTTTAATGATTAAGTTTTGCATATTTTCCTCCATTTTCTGTTACAGTTTTTTTGCTACATGATTTTTCATTTGTGTCTTCAATACACTTTGAATGCAAAAAATATACCAGGAATAGTTCAACAGAAGAATAAAGACATATAAAAAGCTCAATCTATGCCTTTCTGCGCAACGACTTATGCTTCGGGCAGGAATTTCTGAAGGATACCGAGATCCAACGAATTGTTGTTTCTTTATCCCGGTTGAAAGGATATGCTAATTACTCTTTTGAAAAATGATGCTAAGCATGCCAGCTTGTCAGTCAATTATGCTACAACAAATATACCACTGGATAGAGAGTAAGCTAAACCGCAAATATATTTTGGGTATGGCGTCCGGTTTATTGGTTATCTCGGTTCTTTTTGCGATTCTGTTTATCAGCATGTATCAAAAGCAGTTGACGACTGAGCGCGCCAATACCTCCCTTCATCTTAACAAGCTGCTGCAAACCTCGCTTGAAAACTCCATGTTAAAGCGCGATCTTGATGGTCTGCGGGATATTCTCAGACGCTTTGGGCAGCAGGATGAAATTCAGCGCGTAATGATTTTTAATCCCCAGGGAACGGTGCGCTTTTCATCTGAAAAAAAGTTTCTTGGTCATGTCGATCAGCAAATAGGAAGCACCACAAAAGACAAAACCGTTTTTATTAAATCTGATGAAACCGGAGAAGTACTCAGAAGTATCAACCCGATTCACAATAAAAAGGAATGTGGAGTGTGTCACGGTGACAGCAACAAAACACCCATTAACGGGGTGTTGGTTGTAGATTTTGATGCCAGCACGCTGCGCAAACACGCCAGAGATACAACCCTTGCCTTAATGGGTGCGGGTTCAACCGTTATGTTGATAACACTCTTCGGTGGCTGGTGGTTTATGGGTCAGTTTGTTTTAAAACCAGTAAAGAAATTATTACGCGCCCAGGAAAAGTTTACCTCTGGCGACCTGCAGGCGCGCGTTCACCTAACCGGGAATGATGAAATCTCACAGCTTGGGGAGTCATTTAACAATATGGTTCAAACCATTGAGACACAGTGGAATACCATCAACAAGCGTCAGCAGTTTTTACAATCATTAATTGACGGGATTCCCGACGGCATTCGGGTTCTGGATCAGGATTATAATATCCTGCTTTATAACAAGGCTTATGCCGAACAGGTTACAGGAAACCCTGAAAGTATTATTACGCATAAATGTTACGCAGTTCATCAGCGTGACAAGCCTTGCATCCCTACCATGGAAACCTGCCCTTTATTTGAGATAAAAGAACATGCCCAGGCAGTCAAGGCGGTTCATCATCATTTCAATATTCAGGAATATGAAACACAGTCGGTAGAAATTTTTGCCGCACCTGTTTTCGCCGCAGATGAACTGGGAAAGCAACCCATTATTATCGAAGTGATTCGTGATCTTGCAAAATCAGTCGATTATTCACAGGAACAGCGACTGACTGCACTCGGTATGCTGGCATCCGGAGTCGCGCATGAAATTCACAATCCACTGGGTTCCATACAAATTGCCTTTCAGTCAATCAATCAACTGATTGACTCTGATGAACCCATTCTTGAGCAGTTAAAATATTATATCCAGTTGATTGAAGGCGAGATTGACAAATGCGTTGATATCACCGGTCGTTTACTAAAACTTGGAAACCTGCCTGACACTCATCTACAACCAATTAACGTCAATACGGTCATCTCTGAAACAAGTTCCTTGCTTCAGTGGGAGGCAGCTTCAAAAAATATCAGGATGAATCTCGAATTAATGCATCAAAATGACGCTAATCAGGCACAACTAAGGGTTATGGCGACCGATAATGAGTTTCGCATGATGATACTTAATCTCATTCAGAATGCCTATCATGCCATGCCAGATGGAGGTGACCTGTATATTCGCGTGCAGACAACCGAGCAAAACAAATACATTTTGATCATAATAGAAGATACCGGCGTTGGTATCTCAAAAGAGATGCAGAAGAGGATTTTTGATCCCTTTTTTAGCCATCGCTCAGATAATCAAAAAGGCACGGGGCTGGGGCTTTCCATAGCCCAGGCAATCGTAAAGCGTTTTAGCGGCAGTATTACGGTATCGAGTGAACTTGGTAAAGGTTCTGTTTTTACCATAAAATTACCTAACGCAGACACTTGATTTTCCTGGACAAAACATGAGCACATCAACAACAGCCAATAAAGCACCCAATGAAGCGGGTAAAATTAAAAAGAAACCAGCCATTAGCGTATTGCTGGTAGAAGATGACCGCGTTTTTAGCAAGCTACTTGTAGACCATCTGAGTCGCAATAATTATCTGATTGACAGCGCTCAGTCATGGAAAGAAGCCAAAGCTTTTCTTGCCAAAAATGAACCTGACCTGATCTTGCTTGATGTGCAACTGCCTGATGCAAATGGGCTGGATATTTTGAGCGAAATCACCCCGCAAATACCTACCCTGATATTAACTGCCTTTGGCTCAGTACAAAACGCCGTCACCGCAATGCGCCGGGGAGCTGCCGACTATTTAATGAAGCCTATTAATATTCAGGAGCTTGAGCTTGTTATTGAGCGTGTTTTGGAAAACGAGTCAATACGTCGTGAATTACAGATTCGTAAAAACATTGATAATCGCCCACAAAATAAATTCATTGGCAAAAGTGATGCGCTGATGCACGTTAAAAAACACATTCAGGCGGTTGCACAAAGCGATATTAATGTACTGATTCAGGGAGAAAGTGGCGCAGGCAAGGAGCTGGTCGCTCATGCCATACACAAGGCAAGCCCGCGTGCCAAACACGGTTTTATTGCGGTTGATTGCTGCACCCTGACTGAAGACCTGTTTGAATCTGAATTATTTGGACATGAAAAAGGCGCATTTACCGGCGCAAGCGGACAAAAAAAGGGACTCATCGAAGGCGCCAAAAATGGCACCTTATTTCTTGATGAAATCGGCGAAATATCACCCTCAATTCAGGCAAAATTGTTGCGCGTGATTGAAACCGGTATTTTCAGACGCGTGGGAGGCACCAAAGATTTGCGCTCAAACGCACGTTTTGTAGTCGCAACCAATCGAAATCTGGCAAAAATGAGTGAAAAAAACGAATTTCGTGCCGACCTGTTTTATCGCCTCAGTGCTTTTATTATAGAAGCACCGCCACTGCGTCACCGACCGGACGATATTCCATTACTTGTAGATCATTTCCTTAAAAATCATAGCTTTTCAAGGCGAATCAATGTAACCGTTGATAAAGATGCACTGCATGATTTAATGCAATACCATTGGCCAGGCAATGTGCGTGAACTCAAAAATGTCATAGAACGTGCCATTATTCTTATGGGAGATTCCCATGTCTTGACAAGTGAACATCTGGTTTTCAACTACCCAAATGCCAAAACAAGCTCAAATACTGTTCTAAGTTTTAAAAATGAACCCACACTGGAAGAAATCGAAGAAAACTACCTCAAAAAAACATTGATAAAATATTCCAACCACAGAGGCAAGACAGCCGAGGTTCTGGGTATTAGTGAAAGAACGCTTTATCGGCTTGTGAAAAAGTACAAGTTGTAACTGAATTATTGGTTTTATCTTCTTTAAACAACTTCCACAAAAACAATATATCCACTTTTACCTACTGAAACTCACTTCAATTTCAGGTAAAGTGCCTCATTTATTTTGCTTAATTTTAAAAAGGAAACAAACATGGCACGACTACCTGATCTTATTTCACCTTCAATTCTTTCCGCCGATTTTGCCAAGCTTGGTCAAGAAGTGGACAATGTTCTAAAAGCAGGTGCCGATGTAGTGCACTTTGATGTCATGGACAACCACTATGTACCAAACCTGACTATTGGTCCTCTGGTATGTGATGCACTGCGTAAACACGGAGTCACCGCCGAAATTGATGTTCACCTCATGGTACAGCCTGTAGATCAACTTATCGGTGATTTTGCAAAAGCCGGAGCCAGTTACATCACTTTCCACCCTGACGCAACAATTCACGTTGATCGCTCATTATCACTGGTGCGTGAACTGGGCTGCAAATCCGGTTTGGTCTTTAATCCTGCGGCATCACTGGATGCTCTTGAATATGTAATGGACAAAGTCGATTTGATTATGTTGATGTCCGTAAACCCTGGTTTCGGCGGACAGAGCTTTATCCCCTCAACAATGGATAAACTCAGACAGGTACGCAAAATGATTGACGATTCCGGCTATGACATACGCCTCGAAGTGGATGGTGGCGTAAAGGCAAATAATATCAAGGAAATCAAAGAGGCAGGCGCAGATATGTTTGTAGCTGGATCAGCTATCTTTGGCGCAAAGGACGAGAATGACCCAAATCATTACGATTCAATTATCAAGGCATTTAGAGAACAGCTAGCGGAAGCTAAAGTCTAAAAATATATAAGAACCTGCCTATTGCGGAAACTCATATTTCCAGACAGGTTCTAAAAAAAGGGGGGGGATGGATAATACTGATACCCATCCCCCCCTTTTTTTATATATTTTGAGCGGGTACTTAACCACTCAGCTTATGAATTACACTGAGTAATACCCGGAAATAAACAAAAGGAAAACCAGCATGACTAAAATTTTTACCCCGGAACTTATTATGATTGATGTAGATGGTACTTTGGTCGATTCAGTCCCGGATCTTGCCTGGTGCGTTGATGAAACACTCAAGGCGGTTGGAATGCAGCCACGAGGTGAAGCCGCCGTGCGTAACTGGGTGGGGAATGGAGTAGTACGCCTGATGGAGCGCGCTATTGCGAATGATCTTGATGCTCCCCATGATGAAGCCATTATGCAAAAGGCAATGCCTATTTTCATTGAGCTGTATTCTGAAAACACATCCAAACGCAGCGTTCTTTATCCGGGCGTTCGTGAAGGCATGGACTACCTGAAAACGCTGGACATTAAAATAGGCTGTATTACCAATAAAAATGAACAGTTTACCCACCCTATCCTGAAAGATCTGGGCTTATGGGATGACTTTGAAATTGTCATTAGCGGGGACACCCTGGAAAAGAAAAAGCCAGACCCCCTGCCCCTCTTGCATGGAGCCAAAGAACTCGGTGCCGACCCGCAAAAATCACTAATGCTGGGGGATTCAACATCGGATGTAAAAGCAGCCCGCGCAGCGGGTTTTGATATTATCTGCATGTCTTATGGCTATAACCACGGCGCCGACATTCGTGACTCCAGCCCCGATGCCGTAATCGACTCCTTTGTTGAACTCAAAGATCTGATTAAGGCAGCCTGATTGTTTGTCATACAAAAGGTCGGAGAATATGATGCTTGCAGAAAATCAGGTCTACTTTGTCAAAGACAAAAATAACTGCGGCAGTTTTTCCGGCAAGCGATTGACATTATCAATCACTGTATAGTGGTTGCCAAAAATATCGCTCACATATTCATCCGCTTTGGGATCAAGACTGATGCAGTGGGTATAAATACCATTGGAATCCAGTTCCGTCGTCGCCTTGTGTGCGTCTTTAAGTAATAATTTACTGTCATGCACATCAATATCAGAGGGTTCGCCATCGGTCAAAACCAGCAACAGCTTTTTATCTGCTTTTTGCTTGCCCAGATAATGTCCGGCGTGGCGTATCGCAGCACCCATGCGGGTTGAAAAGCCTGCTTCCATTTTGGCAAGACGGGCTTTTACATTGTCATCCCAGCGCTCATTAAAGCCTTTCAGGTGCAAATATTTGACATCATGGCGGGTATTGGAGAAAAAGCCGCCTATTGAGAATTTGTCACCCAGTTTGTCAATTGCCCATGCCAGCAGGGACACCGCTTCCTGGCTTAATTCCAGCAGACTTTGGGTGCTGCCGGCAGGAATATCGTCCAGAGAGGCAGACAAATCCAGCAATAAAGTCACTGCAATATCACGACCATCGTGTTTATGACTCATATTAATGCGTGGATCAGGTGTTGCACCGCTTTTGAAGTCAATTAAGGAACGAATTGCCACATCCAGATCAAGTTCGCTTCCTTCTTCCTGATAACGGATACGCACATAATTCTGCGGTTTGAGCATATCCAGGATTTGTTTGAGCTTTTTCGCCAGGCTTGCGTGTTTTTCAAGCAGACGATCAATGATGGCAGGGTCACCTGAAGGATGCAGACTTTCGTACAGGCTTACCCAGTCGGGTCGGTAAGTCTTGGTATGATAATCCCATTCGGGATAATGGCGTGGCGGAAGTGTATTTAACTCTTCCTCAGTGTCCTTTTCTGGTGGCTCGCTGTCAAATTGCTCTTCTTCGTCACCATCTTCAATGAACACCCAAAGTCTGCGGTTATCATCGCGGTAATCGACGATAGTGTTGTCAAAATAGACACGCGCTGCCAGGTCTTCCTGGCGACGGGTGCGGGTAATAAAACCCAGACCAATATTGACACTGTCCTTTGAGGTGCTTTCTGCCCCTTTTTCTGCCATTAGTTCATGGAACTGTTTAACTGAAAGCAGCACGTCTTTGTTTTTGTAGCCATGCTCAGGGTTTAAAATGGCATAGGAGAGCATTGCCAAACGATGACGAATACAGGAAACACCCTCCTCACTGCATTCATCTTCAAGTGGTCTGGGATGCAGTGAAAGCCACAGCTTGCGCAAGCCAGGGTATTCCTGCATGGCAAGATATTCAACACGCGAATCTTCGATAATCTCTATTGAAATGCGCTGAAAGGGGCTAAAATTATCGGCGACCAGTGGGGTACTCCAGCGTCGATGTGCGACCATGTGCGCCAGCAAGGCACGATAACGATCAATGCCTGCAACCTTGCCTTCACCTGTTTTTGACTCAATATCATCATAAACATCCGGGATACGCATACCCAGCTTATCGTAATAAGGCACGGGCGCGCGCAGCTCATCAAAGCCCATTGAGTAGGGAATCAGAAAATCCTTGTCTTCCCACATGCCCTGCAAATACATGCCAAGATTACGTTCATTATCTGCAAACAGCGTACCATGCCGCTCGCGTTGCAACATCGCCTTTGAATCCGCCGATTGCAGGGTAAAATAATCTTTTTGCCGTTCAGGATGATCAGCGTAGTTACGCACACCGTAATCAATCCAGTTTTTTAGACCTTCCAGCGAAATCTGGCTTAACAGATAAGGAATCTGATTGAGTAAATCCGGTAAACCAGGGCTTGGCATGGTGGTATGATGACCATGAATTGAGCTGGTAGTGCGCTCCATCATATCAAACAGAATTTCAAAATAATGCCTGATCTGCTCCAGACTTCGCAGGCGTCGTCCTGCCTCACCCAGCGTTGCCATAAAGGGGGGAATAGAGACACCGTTGGGGCTGCGCGAAATTTCCCAGACACGATCTGAAACCAGTTTAATGACTTCTTCACCTACCCTCTGTGCCAGTTCGGGGATGACTTCAAGATATTGCAGAACAGGCTCTACGCCACGCCCTATCATACAGATCAGGGATGCACCATTGAGATAGTCCCTGATTCCCTGCTCACTTAAATGCGCCTGGGCATCAGCAATAAAGCCTTCAAACACATCATCAATCTGCTCAAAACTGCATTTGAGCTGATCCCGATAAGACTGCAATTCAGGTGTCAGTGGTTTTTTTTCAGTGATAGTCATAAGCTTTAGGCAAATACTGCATCAATGGCATGATCCAGTGTTTGACGAATATCGGCATCATCTGTTATTGGGCGAACCAGCGCCATGCGACAGGCATCTGGAGCAGCAATCCCCTGATTCATCAGGTTTGCCGCATAAACCAGCAAGCGGGTTGAGATACCTTCATCCAGTCCATGACCTTTCAAATTACGCGCCACACCACCGATTTTAACCAGTTTTTTTGCCGTATCAGCATCAACACCCGTTTCTTTCTCAATAATACCTGCTTCAACTTTTGCAGGTGCATAATCAAAATCCATTGCCACAAAACGCTGTTTGGTGGACTGCTTTAATTCCTTCATAAGGCTCTGGTAGCCCGGATTATAAGAAATAACCAGTTGAAAATCGGGGTGCGCGGTGACTGTTTCACCCTTTTTATCAAGCGGAAGTGTGCGCCGATGGTCAGTCAACGGGTGAATAACGACAGTCGTATCCTGACGCGCTTCAACTACCTCATCCAGATAGCAGATCGCCCCAATTCGTGCTGCAACAGTAAGCGGACCATCCAGCCAGCGGGTGCCATTGGCATCCAGCAAATAACGACCCACCAGATCAGATGCAGTCATATCTTCATTACAGGCAACCGTAATTAACGGTTTATCAAGCTTATACGCCATGTGTTCAATAAAACGGGATTTACCACAGCCCGTTGGACCCTTGACCATGACAGGCAAACGCGCATCATAAGCTGCCTGATACCACTTAACCTCATCACCCTGGGCATAATAAAAAGGTTCTTCGCTGATTTTATATTGCTCGATATCTAACTCTGACATGATTAATCCTGATTCTTCAAATAGTTCAATGAAGCGCAGTATATACCAGAAGAAAATAAATAAAACTGATTAAATAGAATGAAAAGATAATTATTTCTTATGATTACCCATCCCCCCTGTTTTTTATATATTTTCCGTAGGAGTAATGGTTATGTCCTGCACTATCCCGTGTTTCGCATACTCAATGCAGGTTATGCTCCAGCATTACAAACGGGACGCTGGAGCGTCCGGGCTGCATTCCCATGTGGAATGAGGGAACGAGAAATAGCGTACTACCCCCGCGTCTCTGTCCTCTGTCCTCTATTGAGTGACGAAACGCAAGCTACATGCTCTCTAACACCTTCCTCACAAATGGTATTGTTATGACCTTTTTTTCGCGTAAACTTTCTTTATCCAGTGTATCAAGAAGTTGCATCAATGATTCAATATCTCTGGGATAGCGACGATAAAGATACTCTATGACCTTATCAGATAACTCAAAGCCGCGTAGTTCAGCACGCGCTTGTAATGCTTTTGGCTTGTCAGTATCGCTTAAAGCATGTAGCTGGTAGGTTTCGCCCCAAATCAGCCTTGATGCGAGGTCGGGCAAGACGCAATCCATTCTGCGGGGATTGTTACGACTGCTCATCAACAATTTTTGAGCTGATTCACGACACTGGTTAATCAGCTTGAACAGTGCCATTTCCCAGTCTTTATTGCCAATAATGCAATCAATGTCATCAAGTGCTATCAACTTTGAAAAAGATAATCCGCTAAATATCTCAACTCCATAGTGCATCATGTGTTTCAGTGGAATATAGCTGATGACATGCTGCGACGCGGTTAGCCTGGCGCAACAGGACTGTAATAAATGAGTTTTTCCAGACTGCGGCTGTCCCCATAATATGACTTGTTGAGAATCTCCTGAATCAGTGAAATTGCTTAGAATTGCGACTGTTTCAGCATTTTTGCTTTGCGCCTCGACAAAAAATGAGCGAAACCGAAAACCATCGCGCAAGCCAACGTTTAATGTGAGTTGTTGAGGTGAAGGCATTGATTATCTTACACGGTGAATATGCTAAGCGATATGAGAGGGGTCGTTATCCTTGCTCCTGGGAACCCCGTAAATAATACTGTTTTTATAGGTTTCATGGAAATATCGCATAATCACGGCAAGCACCGCAAATACCGGAAGCGCCAGCAAGATACCAAAAAAGCCAAAAAGCTGTCCGCCTGCCAACACAGCAAAGATAACAGCGACAGGATGCAACCCAATGCGATCACCAACCAGCAATGGCGTGAGTAACATGCCTTCAATCATCTGCGCGACACCAAAAACCAGTGCCACCCAGAGCAGATTCACAGGCTCATGTGTTTGCAACATCACCGCAATGCCCGCAACGATAATGCCAACAATGAGTCCCATATAGGGAATAAAGCTGAGGAGACCAGCCAACATGCCAATCAGCAAGGAAAATTCCAGTCCAACAAATTTTAATCCAATCGCATAAATAATCCCCAGTGCAAGCATTACCATCATTTGACCGCGCAAGAAAGCACCCAACACCTCATCAGACTCTTTTACCAGGCGGGTAACCGTTGGCTCTATATCTCTTGGCAATAAATCATGCATATACACGACCAGTCTGTCCCAGTCACGCAATAAATAAAAGCTGATCACCGGAATCAGGAACAGATTGGCAGCCCAACCAGCAACAACCATACCGGAATGGGTTACGGTTCTGATGAGCCCCTTGAAGAAACTTCCTGCGGTAGAAAACTGCTGATTAAAGGTTTCTTTTAACTGATCCGCTTCAAGCGCAGGAAAATTAATACCAAAGGTTTTTTGCAAGATCGGCTCAAAGTTTGTTATCACCCAGTCAATATAGCCGGGGGCTTTTTCCAGGAGTAATTTTATTTGGGATTCAAGCAGTGGAATTAAAAACAGAATCAGCGGAAAAACCAGCAGAAAGAGCACGAAAAAAAGCACCACTACTGCCAGAGTGCGTGAAATATGTAGCCTTTCGAGACGATCAACAATGGGATCGCCCAGATAGGCAAGCAGCGCACCCGCAACAAAAGGCAATAATATGGGGGAAAGCAGGTACAACAGTGCGGATGTAATCAGAAAAATTGTTAACCAGAACCAGCGTGTACTTTGCGTCATCAGTAATGTTTTTATATTCCCAAGCGTTATTAGCTATTTTAGCTTTTTATTTATCGGTTTGCTTTCCCTGAAATTTTTTATAATAGCCTAGCCAGCAAACAACATAAGCAATGCCACTATACAATGTTGTCATCACAACCAGCACCTGCATCACCAGCAGCAAGTTTGGCGGCAGTGGTGATATAGCCAGATGATACATAAGCCCAAGAACAAAAACTATCTGTAATGCTGTGTTAATTTTGCTACTTAAAAGAGGGGCTATTTTCAGATCCCGGGTAAGCCTCTGATAGGCTATTGCACCAAAGAGTATAATAACATCACGGGCAATCACCAGAAACGCAAGCCACTCGGAAATAATATCACGATACGCCAGAGTGACGAACAGAACCACTAAAAGCAGCTTGTCTGCAAGCGGATCAAGTATTGAGCCCAATTTGCTCTGCCAGTGAAATGTACGCGCCAGAAAGCCATCGAAAGCATCAGAGATACCCGCAATAAAAATCAAAACCAGTGCCGCTTTCCACGCTCCATTAAGTAACAGGTGTGCAATAGGCAACACGAGTATTATTCTTAATATACTGATTATATTAGGTATATTGTGCAATGCAAAAATAATCTCCAGTTTTGGGTGGCAGCCATGTGGCAAGTGGCAAGTGCCAGGAGCCTAAAGTCCCAGCACATCCCGCATATTGTAGACCTTTGCCGGTCTGCCAACGACCCAGATGGCTGAACGAACTGCGCCTTTGGCAAAGGTCATACGGCTGGATGCCTTGTGTGTGATTTCCAGTCGTTCACCAATATCGGCAAACATCACAGTGTGTTCACCAACAATATCACCTGCACGAATAGTCTGGAAGCCAATCGACTTACGTTTACGCTCACCGGTATGACCTTCACGACAATACACCGCATCTTCTGCCAGTGTTCGACCCAGGGTATCGGCAATCACCTCACCCATTGCCAGCGCCGTTCCGGAAGGTGCGTCAACCTTGTGGCGGTGGTGCGCTTCGATGACCTCAATATCAACATAATCCCCCATAACCTTTGCCGCGATTTCCAGCAGCTTCAGGCTGAGCGTGACACCAACGCTAAAGTTGGCGGCAAACACAATCGGGATTTTTTTGCCTGCGGTTTTAATTTGGGCTTTTTCATCCTCTGAAAAACCCGTTGTACCAATGACCATGGGTTTGCCATGTGCAACACACCAGTCAAGATGCTCAAGTGTTGGCGCCGGACGTGTAAAATCAATGAGTACATCAAAATCATTAGCCGCCTCCTCAAGATTGCTGGCAATAAGCACATTGTTTTTGCCAACCCCCGCAAGCTCGCCCGCGTCTGCGCCGATTAGCGAGCTGTCAGGATGTTCAGTCGCAACACTTAATTCAGCCTGAGCAGATTCATAACAGGCTTCGGTTAAAATTTTTCCCATGCGCCCTGCGGCACCCACAACAGCTATTTTGACCATGATTTATTCCTGAATTAAGCGGAGAAATGATAAAACCCATCCCCCCTGTTTTTTACATATTTTTCGTAGTCCCCGTATTCCGCAGGGCTTCATACGGGCTACGGTGCTGTCCTCTGTCTTCTGTCCTCTGACATACCCATCCCCCCTGTTTTTTATATATTTTTCGCAACCTGTGTTAGAGAAACGAAACACAATAGCAATGCTTATGCTCCAGCGTTACAAACGGGACGCTGGAGCGTCTGGGCAACATTCCCACGTGGAACGTGGGAACGAGAATGCTCTGCCCTCTCTGTTCTCTGTCCTCTGTAACCCAGGCAGCCAACTTATTCCTTTTCTGTCTCAAACCAGCCTTTTACATCTTCAAAGAATGATCTGGCTTTATTACCCCAGCCGTGTTGTTGCGGGCTGTGTTTTTCTCCGCCTTTTGACAGTGCAGCCTGAAATTGCTCCAGCAGTTTTTTCTGTTTTGAGGTCAGGTTTACGGGTGTTTCAACATTAATCTGGCAAAACAAATCGCCTGTGACACTGCTACGCACTGACTTCACGCCTTTGCCACGCAAGCGGAATACTTTTCCCGTCTGGGTTTCAGCAGGTATTTTTAAATTCACCTCGCCACTTAATGTGGGTACTTTCAGGGTGCCACCCAGGGCTGCCATAGTGAACGGTATGGGCATAACGCAGTGCAGGTCATTTTCTTCACGGGTAAACAGTTCATGCGGCTTGATGTGCATTTGCACATATAAATCACCTGCCGGACCACCGTTAATGCCCGCTTCACCTTCACCACTGAGGCGAATACGATCACCCGTATCAACACCTTCAGGGATTTTAACCTCAAGCGTCTTTTTCTTTTCAACACGACCTTCGCCATGGCAGGTGTTACAGGGGTTGGAAATAATCGTGCCTGCGCCCTGACAGTGTGGACAGGTTTGCTGAACCGAGAAGAACCCTTGCTGAATGCGTACCTGACCCTGACCATGACAGGTAACACAAGTCTCGGGCTTGCTGCCATCTTTTGTGCCAGTACCATGACAGGTTTCGCAGGTTTGCTTGCTGGGTACACGAATATCAACCGTTGTACCAAACACGGCTTCTTCCAGGGTTAGCTCCAGATTGTATTGCAGATCACTGCCACGATAAGCGGCATTTGCACCACCTCGCTGAGAACGTCCACCACCAAAAATATCCTCAAAAATATCACCAAAGCCACCGAATCCGGCTCCACCGCCACCAAAACCGCCAAAGCCACCGCCCGCGCTATTGTCTACGCCAGCGTGACCAAACTGGTCATAAGCGGCACGTTTTTGCGGGTCAGACAAGACTTCATACGCCTCTTTGACTTCTTTAAATTTATGTTCGGCTTCCTTGTTATCAGGATTACGATCAGGGTGGTACTTCATTGCCATACGGCGATAGGCTTTTTTTAGCTCACTTTCGCTACAGTTTTTCTGAACCTTGAGAACTTCGTAATAACATAACTTGGACATTTTAGATAACCCGTTTTCCAAAAACCTGCCTGAAAACCAGACAGCTTCTAAAACAAAACAAGGCGCATAGATTTTTGACCTATGAGCCTTATTAAAATTTGCAGAGTTTTGACAACTCCAAACCTGTATTTGCTATTGTGTAGGTTGAATTAACTTAGCTTATAATCAACAACGTGCCACGGCTATGTCGGATTACGCTCACGCTAATCCGACCTACAATTCAATAACCAGGAGACTGTCCGAGAATAGTGAGCCTACTGCGGCTCATATTCTCAGACAGGCTCCTAGGCTTTTTTATTGTCATCGACTTCTTCAAACTCGGCATCAACCACATCGTCGTCTTCTGCCTTGCTTTCTGCGCCAGCAGCACCAGCTCCCGCTGTTTGCGCGCCCGCATCACCGCCAGCGGCTGCCTGAGCCAGGCTACCCGATGCTTCCATGAGCTCCTGAGATTTTTTCTCAATGGCTTCCTTGTCATCGCCCTGGGCAACTTCCTTAAGCTCTGCAAGCAGACCTTCGACTTTGCTTTTCTCTGCGGCATCAACCTTGTCACCGTAATCTTTCAGTGATTTTTCAGTGGCATGCACCAGTGCATCAGCCTGATTTCGTGCATCCACCAGCTCACGCGCCTTCTTGTCTTCTTCAGCGTGTGCTTCGGCATCTTTCACCATGGCTTCAATCTCTTCATCTGAGAGACCGGATGATGCCTTGATGACAATAGACTGCTCCTTGCCTGTTGCCTTGTCTTTGGCAGATACATTCAGGATACCGTTGGCATCAATATCAAACGTTACCTCGATTTGAGGCTGACCGCGTGGCGCAGGGGGGATATCCGTCAGGTCAAAACGACCCAGTGATTTATTGTCTGCAGCCATTTCACGCTCACCCTGCAATACATGAACCGTTACCGCATTTTGATTGTCTTCAGCAGTGGAGAACACTTGCGATGCCTTGGTTGGAATGGTTGTGTTCTTGTCGATAAGCTTGGTCATTACCGCGCCCATTGTTTCGATACCCAGTGACAGCGGGGTAACATCCAGCAACAGAACGTCGGTTACACTTCCACCCAGAACACCGCCCTGGATAGCAGCACCAACCGCTACTGCTTCATCAGGATTCACGTCCTTGCGTGGCTCTTTGCCAAAGAAGTCTGTTACCGCCTGTTGTACCAGTGGCATGCGTGTTTGACCACCGACCAGAATCACATCGCTAATTTCTGAGGCACTCATGCCGGCATCTTTTAAGGCAACTTTACAAGGCTCAATCGTGCGTTTTACCAGGTCTTCAACCAACGACTCAAGTTTGGCGCGTGTTACTTTTACGTTCAAGTGCTTGGGTCCTGAGGCATCTGCTGTTACATAAGGCAGGTTGACCTCGGTTTGCTGCGCTGATGAAAGCTCAATCTTGGCTTTTTCAGCGGCCTCCTTAAGACGTTGCAACGCCAGCGGATCATTGTGCAGATCAACGCCGTTGTCCTTTTTAAACTCATCCGCCAGATAATCAATCAGGCGCATATCAAAGTCTTCACCACCAAGGAAAGTATCACCATTGGTTGACAATACTTCAAACTGGTATTCGCCATCTATTTCTGCGATTTCGATAATGGATATATCAAATGTACCACCACCCAGGTCATAGACTGCAATGGTGCTGTCACCTGATGTTTTGTCCATGCCATAAGCAAGCGCTGCGGCAGTTGGCTCGTTGATAATACGCTTTACGTCCAGACCCGCGATTTTACCCGCATCTTTTGTCGCCTGACGCTGAGAGTCATTAAAATAGGCAGGAACAGTAATAACCGCTTCTGAAACGGATTCACCCAGATAATCTTCTGCGTCTTTTTTAAGCTTTTGCAAAATACGCGCAGAAACTTCAGGCGGCGACATTTTTTTGCCATTAACCTCAACCCAGGCATCACCATTATCCGCCTTGATGATTTTATAAGGCACAAGCTTAATATCTTTTTGTACCGCTTCCTCATCAAAGGTACGACCTATCAAACGCTTGATGGCAAACAGGGTGTTTTCAGGGTTTGTGACTGCCTGACGCTTGGCTGGCTGACCAACCAGGACTTCATCATTGGCAAATGCAACAATCGAAGGGGTTGTGCGATCGCCTTCTGAATTTTCAATAACTTTAGGTTTGTCGCCTTCCATCACTGCAACGCAGGAATTGGTAGTTCCTAAATCTATTCCGATTATCTTTCCCATTTTTTAAATCTCTCTAAAATTTAACTTGTAAACTAATTTATGATTGTGTAGCTGTTTTTAACAATGCTTTAAATGTGTGGTTATCTTTCTACTTATCAAGCTATCCTGGTAAAAAAATTGGAACTTGTCTGAAATTATAAATCGCAGGACAACTTCCTAATTTTTAACAACCATCACCATTGCCGGGCGAACCAGCCTGCCATTTAGCGTATAACCCTTTTGCATCACCGCACTTACATGACCTTCCTCATATTCGTCACTGGGCTGCATTGCCATTGCCTGATGCAAATCAGGATTGAATTTCTCACCGAGGGGATCAACCACCTCAAGCCCAAACTTCTCCATTGCCGTGTCAAACATTTTTTTGGTGAGTGCCACACCCTCACGAATCTGCTCGACATCACCTTCGGCTGCCATACCCATTTCCATGCTATCGGCAACCGGCAGCAACTCTTCAATAAATTTTTGGGCGGCAAACTTGTGCGCATCTTCAACCTGTTTTTCATTACGACGTCGCTGATTATCCAGGTCAGCCTTCAAGCGCAGCACAGTCTCCCAGTTTTCATCGGCTTTCGCCTGCGCCTTCTCAAGCTCCTCCTGAAGCTGCTCTACGCTTAAAGGCTGTTCACTCCCGTTGGCAGCGTCAGCAGATGCTTCTTGCGCTTCTTGTGCTTCCTGCGCCTCATTTAATTCTTCTGTTTCCTGTGTTTGTTCGCCTTGTTCGGCATCCGACAAGCCTTCCTGCTTGTCCTTGATCTCGTCATTTAAAGACTCATTGCGATCATTTTTAGATTGGCTCATAGCTTCTCTACCTTAATCTCTTTATGGTTAATTTTGAATGGCTAAAACGTGGGGATTTAGATTAATTTTTCAAGGTGTTTTTTTAGAAAGCGGGAATTGATATCTGTTTTGAAAACTACTGAAAGCATGAGTCACAGTCCTGATTCTGCAAAAAATCAAAATGAGCATTTTAGGTATTTGAACAAATATTGTTTGCAAGCCTCTATAGCTTTTATACTCTTTGCGGTTGAAAATTTCAGAATTAGAGTACATCATTTTTGTGAAGAGCAAGGATGTAAAATACACAGAATAGTTATTCTTTTCAGCATAGAGCAATACTTTCAAGTATTTACAACGTAAGCTATTCACAAAACAAGATGTATCTCTAATAGGGATGGGGATTTTTGACCGCAAAAAGTATAATTTACAAGCAGAAAAACACCCTGGAAAATTAAATGAAAAAAAACTTAAAAACTATATTTATTGCAGTATTCTTATTGTCTTTATCTGCTTGTTGTAATGATGATATTGAAAAAAATGTGAATCTTGTTAAAAGCAATAAAACTAATTACAAATATAAAGTTTTACTAAATGGTATCCGTTGCTATTTGGGTCACCCTACAGACCCACTATCTCCTTTTTTCATATCAAAAAAACAACATAAGGTTCAGGATATTATCCAGTTTAATAAACGATTTGGAACGCTAACCCCAAAAGAGTTTAGACTCAAAATGACAGATTTTGACAGTATTGTTCCTCAAAAGGCATTGCAAGGCAGTATTACCCTGAATAAAGACAGCATAAAAATAGATTTAAAAATAGAACAATTAAAAAATAAGTACATCCCGTATTACTTTAATGGTACTTATGCAATAAATAACTAAAGTTTTGGTGTTCTAAAATAATCATAAAAAATAAAATTGATAAAACATCCACCCCAGAGGACAAAGCAGATGACAGCCTGCGTTGAGGATGCGAAACGCGGGATAGTGCAGTATTAATCATCGCTCCTGTGTTTCGTCCCTCAACACAGACTACAAAAAATATATAAAAAACAGGGGGGATGGGTATCAGAGAACAGAAGACAGAAGACTGTTCCGTAGGTCGGGTTAGCCCAAGCGTAACCCGACAAGATCGTGGCACTATGTTGGATTACGCTACGCTAATCCAACCTACGCAAAAATATATAAAAACAGGGGAGATGGGTAATATACTGTTACCAGAAAAACCGTAACAGAGTAGAGTATAAAAGCTCAAATAAAAACCATGTCAAACACAAAAAATATCATTAGATTCGTACTCGTTTTTAGTGTACTTACCCTTATCGCCTCCTATCTTATTAATCATCATATTGATTCTGCCTACAACGACAGAGTTTACAGCGATCCACAGCGGATCCCCCATAATCATGTGGCGCTCTTGCTCGGTACTGCAAAGAGCTTTAATGGCAGGAGTAATCTGTATTTTTCAACCCGCATTGAGGCGGCAGCGGACTTGTATCATGCAAACAAAATCGACAAGATTATTGTCAGCGGCGACAACTCACGCAAGGATTATGACGAACCTACCGACATGCAGCAGGCACTGATCCAGAAAGGCGTAAAAGCAAGCGATATTTACCTCGATTATGCCGGCTTTAGAACACTCGATTCAGTCATACGCCTGAAAAAGATTTTCAAAACCCGCAAAGCCACCATTATTTCACAAAAAACACACTGCCAGCGCGCCCTGTTTATCGCCACACAAAATGGCATTGATGCGATTGCCTATAGCGCTCAGGATGTCATACACCCCGGTAAAATCATGTTACAAATCAGAGAATACCTGGCACGGGTAAAAGCCTGGCTGGATGTCTTTATTCTA
>JALVDQ010000007.1 GCA_027008885.1 Thiotrichaceae bacterium
CTAGATATTTCTCAATTTTCGTTAAATATATAAATAAAACAATGATTCGCCTCAAATTGATAAAAAATCGAGTCAAATCAGCTTTCCCTCGCTACGACTCATATCCTGGGAGCCTGTCTGAAAACTAAGTTTTTAAAAATTTAAGTCAATATATAGTGGTTTTTGTATTGAGAAAACACTATATATTGTGGTCGCATTTTTTGGAAGCTAGTTCTCAGACAAGCTCCTAGCCATTATCAGACAAGACCTCATACATCTTTACTGCTGCGTTCATTTCTTTTAATAAAGGCATATTCATTTGAGCGATTTTTCGCAAGCCTGCATCTGACAAATCCATGCTAAGCAATGCCAGCTTGTACTTTTGCCACAGCTTGTCTACTACTGCCAACTGCTTTAAAACCAGAGGCTCGGTTGTTTTTGACAAGCCCTGACTGGGATCACCATCACGCAAACCTTTTAGCGTTCTGTCAAACAGTGCAATCGTTTTTTCCAGGTTTTCCCTGTTTTCTTTCTCCCTGACATGAGCCGCTATGAGCAAATATTCCTTTGCCATTTTCTGCGTTAACATTCTCTGCCGACCAGACAGGTTTACAACCGCCGCAAGATCATTCAAATCAGAGCCTGCCGCTTTCTCATACATATAGACTGCCTTGTTCATTTCTCTTAATAATGGCAGATTTTCTTTTGCCACTCTTTCAATATAGGGCAGATCAACTTTCCTTCCCTTGATCACTGGCAATACGTTTTTGGAAAATCCCAGCCACAGTGCAGACACCACATTCATCTGCTCAAGTATGTCTTTATCATGTGTCGGGTTCAGATGCAGACTCTTGTCGCCATTTATCAAGCCCTTCAGTGTTTTGGCAAACATCAGTGCCGAGCCTGCCAAATTAGTGCGGTTCTTTTCGACATCAATCGCATGATAAATCAGCAGTATTTCCTTGCTCATTTTTTGGGTCAACATACGCTGTCTGCCCGCGAGATTAATAACAACCCCCATCTGCCGGTTAATGACCCCGAGTTCTTCGGCAACCAGTGCATTAATTTTTGCCTGCAATTGCTGCGTTTTGTCTCCCGCCCAGGAAGCTGTAGAAACAACTAAAATACTGGCGATCAAAAACAGCTTCAATATTAGTGGGTGTAACTTCATGACCTCATCCTTGATGACACATTAAAATTGGGTAATTCGTAAGTATCCAAACAAAATTAATTTAACAAAATTTTGTTACCTGTTTTTTGATATTCAAGGCATTGCGACGGGAGCATAGTAGGGCTATGTGACCAAAGCAATAACGAAGAAGATCAGAAAACAGGGGCTAAATTGTTAGATTAATTTTGAGCGGGTACTTCTTATAGTGTAGCAAACTATACAGACACAGATTAAACCCATCGCAAAAATATATCAAAACAGGGGGGGATGGGTGTTTCTGAGGACAGAGGACAGAAGACAGAGGACGGCAACGTAGCCCGTATGAAGCCCCGCGGAATACGGGACAATGTTGCGAATATAAAAATATGTGAAAAAAGGGGGGGGATGGGTAGCGGAGACCAAGAACATTGTAGTCTCTGAACAGAACCCTGAAAGCCTTATCCATTAAGGCTTTCAGAGGGGCTTGCCATTCAGGTGCTATTTAATGATCTTGACCTTTAAGGCTCTGGTTGCACCAATCTCAACGGCTGTTCTTGCGCCCTTGCGTCGCAGGTAGTTCGCTATGCCCAGCAAACCACGGGTGCGCGCGATATCATAGGGTGATTGCTGGCGATTATTGAGCACATTCACTTTGGCACCCTTATCAATCAACAGCTTGGCAATCTGCGCCTTGCGCCAGCTAAGTGCATCGGTGAGCGGGGTTTCTCCCGAGTTGTTTACCGTATTGGGTTCAGCACCCGCCTCTAGCAATCGTCTTACAACTGGTAAGTTTCTGCTCAGTACGGCAGTATGCAAGGGTGAATTACCAAAGCTGTCCAGCACATTAAGTTGAGGATGATACTTCAACAGCAGATTCACCATCCCCAGATGTTTTTTGTTGACTGCCAGATGCAACGCAGTTTGGCGACTATTACCGCGTATATTAACATCAGCATGTGCATTTAAAAGCATACGCATCATATTCAGATCAGCCTTGTCAATCGCAACATGCAGGGCAGTTCTCAAACCATAACGTCTTTCATAGTTAGGCTTGGCACCTGCCTTTAAAAGCATTTTCATCAGGGGAATATTGACTTGTTCTGCAGCCAGAATCAGTGGCGTATTACCAGATGAATCAGCCTCATTAACATTTGCCCTGGCATTAATCAGTGCTTCCGAAAATGCAATATTCTTTTTGCTTAATGCCATCTGCAAGGGCGTTTGATTATAACGATCCTTGATATTGGGATTTGCGCCAGCCCTTAGCAGTTCCCTGGTCATGCCAAGCTTGCCATCCCTGACCGCCATTAGCAGAGGTGTTTCTTTTGCCTTGTTTTTGGCATTTACGGGGGCGCCCGCATTGATCAGGTAAGTCACCAGCAGTGGCTTTTTCTCACGCACTGCGATATGCAGCAAACTGTCCTTGCTGTAATTGGAAAGCACCCTGACATCCGCATGATGATTTAGGAGCAGAATCGCCATATCCGGCTTCTCCTTGTGGATGGCAACCTGAATCGGTGTCTGTTTGTTATAGTCTTTTATATTAACATCTGCACCGCCATCCAGCAGCGTTTGCGCGAGTGGCAGATTGTCATCAGAGACTGCCTTGTGCAACAGGCTGTCAAGCACATATTTCTGGTCTGGATCAGCACCCAGTTTTAACAGCAGCGCAACCATTTTCATGTCTTTTTGCTCCGCCGCAATAAACAGCAATGGTTTTTCATGCTTTGGGTTCAGCGAAGCACCTGCCTGCACCAGCATTTTCAAGGCTTTGGCATCGTGCTTTTTCATCGCCTTTAGCAATAGCGGCTGATAGCGCAGATTTTTGCGCTTTCTTGCATGATTTAACAAGCCCTGCAAAATCGCATAATTGGTCGGTTCGCTCTTTAGTGGATAAGCAAGCGTATCTTCCAGGCGGGCTAACTGATCAAGGTCTTTACCCCGGCTTAAAAACAGATTGGCAATGCGCCACTTGCCCAGACGCAAAATATCAGGCAACAGGTTGTTTCCACGATAATGAATTGCGCGCGGCTCGATGCTCAATAACTGGGCGACACGAGCGGCATCATTATCGGCAACTGCCAGTGACAGCACCTTGCCGACTGATACAATCCTGGCGCGTTCTTTATACGGCAGATTAAGATAAGATGGTGGATAATTATTGGCAAAATAAGTGCGCTCTATTTCCTGTTTGAAATAGTTTTTAGCCGGATCAGCACCACGCCTTAACAACCACCTGACCATACCCGCCTGGGCATTCGCCAAAGCAATATCATAAGCCGTACCACTGGCATACTGATAGCGCTGGTTTCCCGCCATAAACTGCTTGACCTTGTCAGCACGCACACTCACCTGTTTAATCACATCACGGTTAGTTGAGGTATAGTCAATCGGCACCCCCATTTGCAGATAACGCTGCGCCATGCCACGATTATTGGCAGCCACAGCAAGCAGGAACTGATCACCTGCGGTTAACTCCTGCTGACTTTTTTCCCTGGCAAATGCCATCGAAAAACTGCCAGAAAACAGCAGCAGACAGCTTAATACTATTAATACTAAACGGGGTATATTATTTAAAAACAGACTTAATCTGGACATAGAAATCCTCTCCTTGGAAATAGCAAATAAATTAATTGGAACAAGCAAAAAAAGGGGGTATCGCTCATTAAAACAACTAATAGCTAAAGACTATAGCTCATTTTTATAGCAAAATCAGATAAACTGTTTTTAACACTCAAATTTTTTTTAGCAACAATATGTCACCATCAATTGTGCTAAGATATTTTTTTACAAGCAGGTATTCCTCCGCTATAGCGAAGTTTTATTAAAGCAATGAAATTAAATGTCGATCAGTTAAGCCGCTTTTTACAAAACCAGAAAACGAATTTTCCGCAGGTTTTTCTGCTGGCGGGTGATGAGCCTTTGCAAAAGATGGAGGCGGCTGATGCAATTCGTGATTTTGCAAAACAGCAGGGGTTTTCGGAGCGTGATATTTTACATGCAGATAATCAGTTTAACTGGAGTGCTTTGCTGGATGCATCGAATAATTTGTCACTGTTTAGCGAAAAAAAGGTGCTGGATTTGCGGGTGCTGACAAAAACCCCCGGTAATGCAGGTAGTCAGGCAATACGCGAGTATATGCAGAATCCACCAGATGACAAATTATTGCTTGTTCAGTGCCAGAAACTTGTTGGCAATGCACGCAATGCTGCCTGGGTCAAGGCGATTGACAAGGCGGGAGTTGTCATTCAGATTTGGGAGAAATCAACAACTGAAACCATGGCATGGGTGGCAAAGCGGCTACATCAGCAGGGGATGCGTGCGACACCTGAAGCGGTGCGCCTTTTGACTGAGCGCGTCGAGGGTAATCTGCTGGCTGCCACACAGGAAATCAGCAAGCTGGCGCTGTTATTTCACAAACAGGACGCCAACGATGCAAAGGAAACACTGATTAATGAAGAGCAGGTTCTGGCATCCGTAAGCGACAGCTCCCGTTATACGATTTTTGACCTGTCTAATGCGGTAATGCTGGG
This sequence comes from Thiotrichaceae bacterium, assembly GCA_027008885.1. GTDB lineage: Bacteria > Pseudomonadota > Gammaproteobacteria > Thiotrichales > Thiotrichaceae > Cocleimonas. Next base: position 4,663 of record JALVDQ010000007.1, read on the forward strand.
TGATAGCCATCGTGTGCAGCATATTCACCATAATCTGAAAGCAGAGGGTGTACCCGTACAACTGGTTCTGTGGACGCTTAGCGATCTTGCGCGACAACTTTATCATGCCAGTTTTTTACTCCGAAATGGTGCGCCCATGGCACAAATTCTGTCAAAATTGCCAAGACCACGACAAAAACCTTTTCAGCTCGCTTTACAGCGTTTGCAGTCTGCTGACTGGATAGGCATACTGAACCAGTATGCCGATATTGATCGTTTGTCCAAAGGTCAGGGTGAAATAGCCAATAAAGGAATGGTCAGGGTGTGGTCTGACTTGCTAGAATTGGCACTGGTTTTAGCGGGTCAGGCGAGCATACAGGCTGAGAGTATCCACTGGTAGTTGTCGGCTTACATGCAAACTACCCCAACCTGCAAAACTTGATTGATTAATTACTAACGACATCTAATGAACGATATAAAAGACTATATGCAGAAGCTCGGCAAAAAAGCCCGAAGCGCATCTGCGACACTTGCTGCAAGCGAATCAAAACAGAAAAATGATGCCCTGCTTGCGATTGCAGAGCGTCTCTTGCAACAAGCTGAAAGCTTGAAGGCAGAGAATGCCAAAGATTTGCAGGCAGGCAAGGAAAAAGGCTTGCAGGCTGCGATGCTGGATCGTCTTGCGCTAAGCAATGCAGGCATTGAAAAAATGGCGGAAGGCTTGCGCCAGATTGCTGCGTTGCCTGATCCCGTTGGTGAAATGAGCGATCTTAAATTTATGCCGTCCGGGATTCAGGTCGGAAAAATGCGTGTGCCGCTGGGTGTTATTGGCATTATCTATGAATCACGCCCTAATGTGACGGTGGATGCGGCGGCACTCTGTCTCAAATCGGGAAATGCAACCATATTGCGTGGTGGTTCCGAGGCAATCCATTCCAACCAGGCAATTGCTGACTGTATTCAGTACGGCTTGCAACAGGCCGCCCTGCCCTCTGAGTGTGTGCAAGTGGTGGAAACAACAGATCGACAGGCAGTAGGCGAACTGTTACGCCTCAAGGAATCGGTGGACGTCATTATTCCACGCGGTGGCAAGGGGCTGATTGAGCGCGTTAGCAATGATTCTTTAATCCCTGTTATCAAGCATCTGGATGGCATTTGTCATATCTTTATTGATGATGACGCGGATGCTGAAAAAGCACTGAAAATCACCCTGAACGCCAAGAGTCAGCGTTATGGAACCTGCAATACTCTGGAGACACTGCTGATTGCAGAATCCCGCGCCGCTGAATTATTACCTCAGCTAAAGACTTTGTTTGACAAGGAACAGGTTGAATTGCGCGGCTGTGAAAAAACACAGCAGATTATTGA
>JALVDQ010000008.1 GCA_027008885.1 Thiotrichaceae bacterium
CTGGCGTCGCTCAAACAGGCGAAAGCCCTGATCCGCTGATATCTGCGTTGCTCGGCTTGTTAAAAGGGCTTGTCGCAAGATTCAGGCTCAGTCTTCTGTCCTCTGTCCTCTGTCTTCTGTCCTCTGTCCTCAGAAACACCCATCCCCCCTGTTTTTACCTATTTTTTTACGAATAACCAACAAAAATACTATGATATATATCATCGGCGCAATAAATCAGTTAAGTTATGCGCCTTATCTATGGCAAAATGCCACTTTTTTGGCTGTATCATTTTATGACTGAATATCTGCTTATTGTTGTTGGCACTGTTTGGGTTAACAATATTGTTTTATCCCAGTTTCTTGGTTTGTGTCCGTTTATGGGTGTTTCGCGCAAGCTTGAAACCGCTATGGGTATGGGGCTGGCGACGACATTTGTTTTAACGCTTTCCTCGATCAGCAGTTATCTTGTTTTTGAATATTTGTTGCAGCCTTTTGCTCTGGAGTATTTGCGCACGATCAGCTTTATTCTGGTGATTGCCGCAATCGTTGGTTTTACCGAGCTGGTGATCCACAAAACCAGCCCCGTGTTGCATAATGTGCTGGGGATTTATCTGCCCCTGATTACCACGAATTGTGCGGTTTTGGGTGTTGCCCTGTTAAATACTCAAAAATCACATGGCTTTCTGGAATCGGCACTTTATGGTTTTGGTTCTGCAATTGGCTTTACCCTGGTACTGGTTCTGTTTGCTGCGATGCGTGAGCGTCTTGCGGCGGCTGATGTGCCCAAAGCGTTTCAGGGAAATGCGATTGCGATGATAACGGCAGGTCTGATGGCTTTGGCGTTTATGGGCTTTACCGGATTGATTAAAGCAACATGATCGCAGCCATACTTGTTCTTACCGGACTGGCATTGCTGTTTGGTCTGATTCTGGGTTATGCCTCGGTACGCTTTAAGGTTGAAGGTGACCCTATTGCCGATAAGATTGACAGTCTGTTGCCGCAAACGCAATGTGGTCAGTGCGGTTATCCTGGTTGTCGTCCTTATGCAGAAGCCCTCGCAAAGGGTGAAGCACCGATTAATCTGTGTCCTCCTGGTGGTGAAACCACGATGCTGGCTTTGGCTGATTTGCTTGATGTTGAACCGCTGGAGCTGGATGAAGAAGCAAACAAGCAGCCAGAAGTGCCGGAAGTTGCTTTTATTATCGAAGAGGATTGTATCGGTTGTACCCTGTGCATTCAGGCGTGTCCGGTGGATGCAATTGTCGGTTCTGCGAAACACATACATACCGTGATTGAATCAGAATGTACCGGTTGTAAACTGTGTCTGCCCCCTTGCCCTGTCGATTGTATCATTATGAAACCGCTAAAAATCTCTCCCAATAACTGGAAATGGAAACCACCCCACAGCATTGAAAAGGATTACCCTGTCATACCCAGCTCAACAGAATCCGAACTGGAGGAGAGCGTGTGACAAGTCGTAAACTCTGGAGATTTCATGGAGGGGTTCATCCTCCCTTTCACAAGGAAGAATCAAATCAGCTTGCAAGTGAATTTGCGGGGATTCCAGCACAACTTGTTATACCCATGCAGCAGCATATTGGGGAAGCTGCTGAAGCCGTCGTAAAAGCAGGAGATAAAGTATACAAGGGGCAGAAAATTGCTGTTGCGGATCATCATGGTATCAGTGCCAATATCCATGCGCCGACATCCGGCAAAATCAGCGCCATTGAAGAGCGTGTCTTGCCACATCCATCGGGTCTGCCAGGTTTGTGTATTGTGCTTGACAGCGATGGCAAGGATGACTGGGGCGACTGCAAACTGACACCTTATAGCGATTACCAGAATACAGAGGTATCAGAGCTGCTTCAAAGAATCAGGGAGTCAGGCATTGTAGGGCTAGGTGGCGCCGCTTTTCCGACAGCGGTAAAAGTTTCCGGCTCGCTAAACAAAGCAGTCAGTACACTGATTATTAACGGCGCAGAGTGTGAGCCCTATATTACTTGTGATGACCGCCTGATGCGCGAGAGAAGCGCGGAGATTATTGAGGGAATCAAAATCCTGCAATACATGATTGATCCGCAGGAATGTCTCATAGGAATAGAAGATAACAAGCCCGAAGCAATCGAAGCCATGAGCAAGGCTTGTGAAACAGAAGAAAATATCGAAGTGGTTACTATTCCGACAATTTACCCCAGCGGTGGTGAAAAACAGCTCATAAAAATCCTCACTGGCAAGGAAGTTCCCGCTGGCGGTTTGCCTCTTGATATTGGTATTCTGGGGCAAAATGTAGCTACGGTTTACAGTATTTATCAGGCAGTTGTAAAAGGCATTCCACTGATATCACGTCTGCTCACGGTTACAGGAAACGGTATACAGCGACCACAAAATTTTGAGGTATTAAATGGTACGCCGATTAGCTATCTGGCAGAAAGGGCAGGGGGCTATACCAAAATGGCAGAGTACCTGATCATGGGTGGACCGATGATGGGATTTGCGTTGCGGGATGATCATATCCCTGTGGTAAAAGCAAGCAATTGCACCTTGTTTGTTTCCAGCACGGTACTGAATGAGTCTAACTCGGCATATCCAGACCAGCCGACCTTGCCCTGCATCCGTTGTGGCAAATGTATGGATGCCTGTCCGCTTAATTTGCTACCGCAGCAGTTGTATTGGCATATTCGTGCGAGGGATTTTGAGCGTGCAGAATCACATAACCTCAAGGATTGTATTGAATGTGGTGCCTGTAGTTATGTCTGTCCGAGTCATATTCCACTGGTTAACTACTACCGCTTTGCAAAAGGTGAGATTCGTGAACAGACCGAGACACAGGAAAAAGCAAGGCGCGCACGTCAACGCCATGAGTTTCTGGAATTTCGCAAAGCGCGGGAAAAACGTGAACGCGAAGAAAAACGTGCTGCACATAAAGCGGCTCTGCAAAAGAAAAAACAGGCTGCTGCAAAAGCCAGAGCCGCTACAAACGGGGCAGCTGGCGATGCAAGCGACAGCAAGGCGGATGCGATAAAAGCTGCGATGCAAAGAGTCAAAGCCAAAAAGCAGGCAAGGGCACAACAGGCAAAGAAACAGACAAAAGAACAGACAAAACCTACAAAAGATGCGCCAGGGATAAACAAGTAAAGTATGCAATTTAAAATCAGAACATCACCCTTTTTTAATAGCAGCAACAGTGTGCGCAGCATTATGTTACAGGTTCTGCTTGCCTTAATACCAGGTACACTGGTGATGACTTACTTTTTTGGCTGGGGTATTTTATTCAATATTGTGCTTTCTGTCTTTTTTGCCGTAAGCCTGGAAGCACTGGCGTTATTAATACGCAAAAGACCCGTGCTGGTTTTTCTTGGTGATTTCAGTGCGATTGTCACAGGCTGGCTATTTGCACTGAGTTTGCCCCCGCTGATCCCCTGGTGGATAGTGCTGGTAGGAATTTTCTTTGCGATAATTATCGCCAAACAGCTTTATGGCGGACTGGGTTATAACCCCTTTAATCCGGCGATGGTTGGATTTGCTGTGCTGATTATTTCGTTTCCACTGGAAATGGGGCTCTGGCTAAAAGCGACTTCTTTTGCGGAGCAAAGTTTTGGCTTTATTGACAGCTTAAGGATTGTGTTTGGCGCAAATATGAGCCCTGACTGGGATGCAATCACCATGCCCACGCCGCTGGATGCGGTTAAAACAGGTCTGCTGACGGGAATGGATTATACCGAGATTGTCCGCAAATCCCGCTATCTGTCAGATTCCTTCAGCAATACCTGGATGTGGAGTGGGCTGGCATTTGCCGCTGGCGGTATCTGGTTGCTGTATAAAAAAATCATTCACTGGCAAATTCCAGTGGCGCTGTTGCTGTCACTGCTGTTTTTCTCTGTCGTGTTTCACCTCTACTCACCCCAGCACTATGCCAGTCCGGTATTGCACATGCTCTCCGGTGCAACGATGCTGGGCGCATTTTTTATTGCCACAGATCCGGTATCCGCAAGCACAACGCCACTGGGCAAGCTGATTTATGGCGCGGGTATTGGTGTGTTTATCTATATCATTCGGGTCTGGGGAAGCTATCCTGATGCCATGGCATTTTCAGTTCTGATTATGAATATGGCGGTTCCAATGATTGATTATTATACCCAGCCGCGTGTTTTGGGTCACAAGCGCAAGGTTGATTTGTAATGAGCGGCGATAACAAAAGAAAAATACTGGAAGCAATGCAAAAGTCAGCTCTGTCACTGGCATTTTTTGCCTTTGTTTCGGCTATCTTTGTAGTTGGAACGCACAATTTGGTGCAACACCGGATTGCCACAAACGATAAAATGCTGCTCCTGAAAAATATCAATCAAATCATTCCGGCGACACGCTATGACAATAATCTGGTTGAAACACAATTCTTGCTAAAGGCGCAACAAAGCGGGCTTGAAAACGATGCGCTGGTATTTCTGGCAAGCAAACAGGGCAAGCCAGTAACCACCATTTTTGAAATCACAACCTTGCGCGGTTATGGCGTGATTACACTCTTAATCGGTATTAACGCAAAAGATCAGACACTGGCAGGGGTGCGTGTGGTGCGTCATACTGAAACGCCCGGGCTTGGTGATAAAATTGAAATTAAAAAGAGCGACTGGATACTGGGCTTTGACGGAAAATCACTGCAAAACCCCAGTCCGTCTGGCTGGTTTGTCAAAAAAGACGGCGGTGTCTTTGACCAGTTTACAGGTGCCACAATCACACCCCGTGCCGTGGTGAATACGGTAAAATCCGTATTGTTATATGCCAAAGATCATCTGCATGAATTAAATCAGCAGATATTGGAACAGCTATCAGAGCACAGCAGCAAGGAGAGGACGCGGTAATGCCAGAAACAACAGAAACAGCAGAAACTGCACTGGATCATATCGCCATAGTTGAAGAGCCCAAAATCAGCGCAGACTATAAAAAAATCATGCTGGATGGACTCTGGAACAATAATCCCGGACTGATTCAGTTGCTTGGTTTATGCCCTTTGCTGGCGGTTACCGGTAACCTGATTAACGGACTGGGTCTGGGGCTTGCGACACTGGTCACCTTAACGATTTCAAACAGCGCCATCTCCGCCACCCGTCGCTGGGTGCGCAAAGAAATCCGCATTCCCTTTTATGTGCTCGTCATTGCTTCGATTGTCACCATGATTGAAATGCTTATGCACGCAATCACGCCTGAACTGTATGGCGTACTGGGTATTTTTGTTCCTCTTATCGTAACAAACTGTGTAATCATTGGACGTGCCGAAGCCTTTGCCTCAAAGCATGAACTGATGCCTGCTGCATTCGACGGTTTTATGATGGGGCTGGGCTTTACCCTGGTTCTGGTAACACTGGGAGCCATGCGTGAACTCGTCGGCAACGGTTCACTGTTTGCGGACGCCTCCGTCATGTTCGGCGATATTGCAAAAAACTGGACGATTCAGGTTTTTGATCACTATCAGGGCTTGTTACTGGCAATCCTGCCCCCCGGTGCATTTATCGGCATGGGCTTCCTGATTGCCATAAAAAATGTGATTGACAAGAAAATAGGCAAATAGTTGGCAGCAGCGGCACTGCTTACAAAAGCAGACAAGGTGGTTCCCGTAGAAGACGCCCATGCGATCATAAGACATTGCCCCAAATCACATATTGAGCTTTTTATTGCTGATGATGCCGGACATGAATCGGTAGACAAGTTTGAAGAACACAGCGACAAACTGCTTGCTTTTTTAAGACGTAAAAATATATAAAAACAGGGGGGTGTATCAGAAGACAGAAGCAGAGCATGTAGTTGTAGGGTTGGTGGAGTTTACGCAAGCAACCGGATTCGGTTGGTTCCGCATAGCTGCACCAACCCTACGCAACTGTTGATTAACTCGAATGCGTAGATACCATGAGAGTCACAAAAAGGTCTATCCTCATATTTTAACCCTTAAACAGGAGGAAATAAAAAATGACACAAGTGACTCTCAATGTGAA
>JALVDQ010000009.1 GCA_027008885.1 Thiotrichaceae bacterium
TGGATAAAAACGAGAATGATCCTCAGAGCAAGATATAAGATTAAGTGGTCTGGAAACAGAAGGAAATTTTAGTGATTTGAGGTTGACAAGTGACTTCATAGAAGGTTGGATTAGCACCGTAACCTGTATGAAGCCCCGCGGAATACGGGGAATATGTGCAACATATTCCAGGTATTGTAGGGTTGCTGGAGTTTACGCAACGCGGGATAGTGCAGGGTATAACCATCGTTCCTGTATTTCGTTCCTCAATACAGGCTACGCAAAAATATATAAAAAACAGGGAGGATGGGTAGGTGAGTTAAATAAAACCTAACAGATACAGTATGCTCAGGAATATCAGGGTAAGGATCACAACAAACATGATAAAAATTAAAGGATTGTTTCCCAGTGCTTTCCAGTAACAGGGCCATCTTTCTTTTTCGATTTGCTTGTTGACTTTTTTCGCGGCATCATCGCGCAATTTTTCAATGTGCTTTTCAATCAACAGGGCTTCTTTGCCCTCAAAACGTGCATCGCCTCCTTTCATATTGATGAGTGGAACCAGCAGGTCAATATTGGCTCTGGCAAGTAGTGCGTTGCGTGTGGGTGAGCCGAGGTCATCTACTTTCTTTTTGCAGGGTTTTAGTATTTCCATCGCTTTTGCGCTTTGTTTGAGCATCTCGCGGTTGCTTTCCAAAGATTGTTGTAGCTCATGTACTGAAACGCTGGGGGATGGGCGTATTACAGTAACCTGGTACTCTTCGCCCTTGATTTTAAAGTTGGCAGAACCGCTACCAGAAACCGTTACTGGTAATGAATATGATTCGTGTTTATCACCACTCGATTTTTCTGCCATAAATTGTTTAAACTCTATTACTGCAAGGCTGGCTGATTGCGGTAATTATTTTTTCATCCAGCCGAACCGCGGTTAATTGCCCGCTCCAGACGCATCCTGTGTCTAGCGCGATGACGTGCTCATCGTGATAATAACCCAAACTCGACCAGTGACCAAAGACTATACGCAGTGGAATATCTTTGCGTTTATTCCAGTGATACCAGGGGACTTTTTTATTGCGTTTTTTCAGCTTTGATTTGTATACAGGTGAATTGTTAAGCTTGAAGTTCAGGGCTGCATCCTTGCGATCAACATAGCGCATTCGCGTAAAAGAATTTAGTATATAACGGTCTCGCTCCCAGGATTGCAAATCATTTGACCAGCGACGGGGTTTATTGCCATAAACGTGGCTGAGCCATTCTTTTATATTATCAGCGCGTAGAGCCGTTTCGATTTCGCTGGCGTGTTGTCTGGCTTCTTCCAGTGTCCACACAGGTGATATGCCAGCGTGAGCCATGCAAAAACCCAGTGATTCATCAATATGCAAGATTTTTCTTGTGCGTAACCAGTCGATTAATTCATCGCTCTCTTTTGCCTTCAGGATTTTCTTTAGCGAGGAGTTAGCGCGAAATACACCATAATACATAGCCAGCAAAGTAATATCATGGTTGCCCAGCACTACCGTGGCAGAGTCACCCAGGCTTTTAATAAAACGCAGTGTTTTCAATGATTTTTTACCACGATTGACCAGATCGCCAGCAAACCATAGGTGGTCTTTTTCTGGTGAGAAATCAATTTGATCCAGCAGATACTGGAGCGAATCATAACAACCCTGCACATCCCCTATTGCATATATTGCCATATTATTTGCACGCTTGGTTTTTAGTCAGTTCAATGCGATCTTACTACTTTTAGTATGCTATTTATATATCCATTTGTATCGTAACGACCCAGTCTGCCTCTACCTTTATCAGGGCAGGCTTACTATTCCCGGACAGGCTCCCAAGATAGATAAGACAGTTTATGACATCCTTATAATAGACAGGTATAATTTCATTCTATGGCAATTATGATTCCTCAACAATGTTTTAATACCTGCCCGATAGCACAGGTACTTTACAAAAATTTAAGTATTCACTTAAATCATTCTTACCGTGTGGTTGAATATCTCGCTCATAATACGGCACTGCCGGGAGCATTGTTCTGGGTGCAGCGGCAGCGCCAATCGCTGTTTATTTATCTGGCAAATTCAAGCGATAATGATATTTGCCTCGTCTCCCCGGGCAAACATCGAAAGCAACCGCTTTTCGAAAACCGGCAAGTGCTTGAGCTATTGAAATTCCAGAAAAAATTATTGCCCTGCGCGCTACATTCCCATCGTAATCTGCTGCTTCCTTTTCTCATTATTAATCCTTATGTAAAAAATACCGATACACAACTGGCAGATAAATCCTCCGGCTTGTATTTTTTGGGAAAAGAGCTGATTAAAAGCAAAAGTCTTGGGGTGATCGTCAACAGATTACTGGGTATTGCCAGCTCTGAAATGAGCTGCAAGTATATGCGCCAGAGGTTTAGCCCGGAAGTTCTTATTGATGCTGTCAATGCCAATAACGATGACAACGGCTACCAGCTGGATGAATCTCAGGAGATAGCACTAAAAACAAACCTTGTATCAGACCAGAAAGGCAGCTTTTTGCAAAATCAGGAGAACAGCTCAAGTTGTGTCGTGGGAGGGGCTTCTTGCGGAAAAACAGAAACACTGATGCAGCGAGTCAAACTGATCCGGCAGTTAACGCCATATGCAAAACTGATTGTGATTTCAAATAGCAACAGCACTCAGGCAGCCCTTAAAAAGCGTTTTCAGGAGCAAAATATCAGCGCCGAGATTTTAGCCTTTAATGACTACTGCAAAACTCATCTAAAACCTTCGGAATATCTGCCAGATAAAAGTGAGCTGGACGATCTGATAGAAAAACAGCTATGCAAACAATTGCAGGAGAATGGCATCAGCAAATCAGTTTTTCTGCGTGAACTCGACTTTATTTGCGGACGTGAAATTTATTATGAAAGTGATTATTTTTCCAGCCAGAATATTAGCAGACCGTATCCGCTTGGCTTAAACCAGTTCGACTCTATCTGGCGTGCGGTATTGACTTTAAAGAATATCTTGTCTCTAAAAAAATGGCTGCTGCCCGCCAAAATTCCGCAGCGTCTGCTGGATCAGTTGCGAGAAAAAAAGCCGACTGTTTATTATGAGCATATACTGGTTGATGATATGCATCTGTTAGCCCCCATCGCTTTGCAGATTTTCAGGGAAATGTTAAATCCGGCAAGCGGACAGCTCTGGTTTACGCAATCTTCGCAGGTAGACGCAAACAGCAATCTGCATCTTCAAGGCGACACGATACATTTGCAGAATACTTACGGGATTAATCCAGCCATTTTGAATGCGGCAAAAGCTTTTCGCCAAAAAAGACTGGCAAGAGACAACAATCAGGATGTTTTGACAACGGTCAGGGATAGTCCCGAAGAGACTGTGCCGCGATTATTGCATTTTTACGCAAAAACAGATGCAAAAAACCGTTTGCTCAATGAAATCAAAAATTTAATTCACGCAGGCTGTGATCCACAAGAAATATTAATTATAAGCAGCCAGAAAACGCTTAAGCAGCTTCAATCCTTAATTAGTGAGACATTAAAAATTTCTGTCGATGTGTTAAATGATGGCTACTATTACGGCAATAAGCCGCACGAAAACCAGCAAAAAGCCAGACATGCTTCGGCTCTTTGCGATTTTCAACAGGCATTCGGACTTAATGCGCCCTATGTCTTTATTTTTGAGATAGAGAAAATCTTTAATGAAGAAAACAAACTTGAAGCAGGGACTAAATATCAGCAGACCTGCTTAAACGAAAACACACATTTAATCTCACAGCTTATGACGAGAGCCAGAAAGGAACTCACACTCTTTATTGTAGCAAAAGACATACCTCGGGCATTTATTAACCCTTACATAAAAATCCCCACAGACCAGCTTGACGCAAACCCTGAAAAAGAAATACCCGCCGTTAGCTATTTGCGTCGTTAATGCATACGCAACGCAGGCTACATGCTGTCCTCTGTCACCCATCCCCCCTGTTTTTTATATATTTTTGTGTGTGTTGAGAAACAAAATACAGGAGCGGCGCTTAAACAATGCGCCATCTCAGTCCTCTGTATTCAGTCCTCTGTCCTCTGACACACCCATCCCCCCTGTTTTTTATATATTTTTGCTTGCGCCGATTTTTAGTTTCTTTGTTATCGACAGCAGCCAGAGTAAAACTGGTTATTAATGGTTGTCTTAATCTCGTAACTGTAATTGTCTCTGGATGAATTAACACGGCAAGCACGGGTTCTTTCCAGATTAACATCGACCACCATATTTCTGCCGTGACTTCCGCCCAGGCTCATGCGGGCTTTATTATTTGAGATCCACTCATTGTAGCGAAGCGGAACCTTTAATGTTTTCTTGCCGGGAAAAGAAATGCTCAGCGTATTGCCGCTTACACTCATTTTCATATTCCAGGGTTTGGGTGTATTGCCAGCACAGGTTAATTTGCGCTGAATATGGCTTTTGGGTATATACGCAGTCTTAACTTCTCTGGCACTTGAATCTATGGTTTGATCATAACGATCACCGCCCAGCTCCTGAGGTGGCGTTTCGTTTTGCCCTCTGTCAGAGTTTGATCCTGTTGAATGCGAATTTCGAGAGTGAGAGTTTAGCTTTTTATGCGTTGTGACAGGATTGTTTCTTGAGACAGGTTTTTTTGCAGGGCTGGATGAGTGCTTCGAGTTTTTGACCAGAACGCCTGTTTTTTTCAGGTATCTGCCATTAACCCAGCCTTTGTTTTTGCCCCAGTGAACTTCAAGCCATGTGGCTCCATTCACAACTTTCTTTTTACCTGTTTCGGTAATATTTCTCGCATTATGTGGCAAGGAAACCTTAATACGGGATTTTGCGCTGGGCCAGGCACGCAGTTGCAAGCTGCCTCCTGATGAAACATTGGTGACTTTATAGATTGTAGTGATGTTTTTTGCACTAGCAACTGATAGTGATATATCAATTAAAATCAGCCCTAAAACAAACAGCACAGAAAGAATTGTTCCCCGCTTCATGATTTTCCCCCTTATCAATTAAATAACGTCTGGGTAATACAGTAATACTATAGTAATAAATGGTTATAGACTACTTCCCTGTCGGTCGCCAGGAGCCTGTCCGGAAATAGTGAATCTATTGAAGAAAGCCAGCTCAAATCAGCTTCCCTCACTACAACACATATTCTCAGGCAAACACCCAGATAAATCATTTATATTAATTATAGACGGTGTGAAAAAGATTATAGCCTGTTTATTCTTGTTTTTCAATTTCAGCATCTAAAAATCAATAGCTTAGCTCCTCAAGCAAGATCAGCAATTTATCTTTCCTTACCTTTCAGTAAACATAAAAAAAGCCTGCAAACCAATAAGTTTGCAGGCTTTTTAAACACCATAAATGGTGTGAAACAGTGCTGATGCTTACATCATGCCGCCCATTCCACCCATGCCGCCCATATCAGGCATTGCAGGAGCTGCGCCACCTTCTTCAGGCTTGTCTGCTACCATTGCTTCGGTAGTGATGATCAAGCCAGAAACTGATGCGGCATTTTGCAGTGCGGCACGAGTTACTTTGGTTGGGTCAAGGATGCCCATTTCGATCATGTCGCCAAATTCGCTGGTACGCGCATTGTAGCCATAGCTTCCTGAGCCATTTTTGACTGCATTGACAACAACTGAGGCTTCATCGCCTGCATTTGTGCAAATCTGGCGCATTGGCTCTTCCATTGAACGCAGTGCGATATTGACGCCCATGTCTTCATCATGGTTATCTCCTTTAAGATCAGAGATTTCCTGCAATACGCGCACAAGTGCAACACCACCGCCTGGTACGACACCTTCTTCTACGGCTGCGCGGGTTGCGTGCAGTGCATCTTCAACACGGGCTTTCTTTTCTTTCATTTCAACTTCTGTTGCAGCACCAACCTTGATAACGGCAACACCGCCAGCAAGTTTGGCAACACGCTCCTGAAGTTTTTCACGATCATAGTCTGAGCTTGTAGTCTCGAT
>JALVDQ010000010.1 GCA_027008885.1 Thiotrichaceae bacterium
TTTATAAAAAAACTTATTTTTACCTGTTTTTGTGACATTATTCAATCACTAATTGAAGGCTGCAGTATAGCCCACTATGCTCCCGTCGCAATGCCTTGAATATCAAAAAACAGGAAACGAAATTTTGTTAAATTAATTTTGCTTGGGTACTTAGTTATAGATAGGCAAAGGGTATATTTATTAACTTATCATCAATTAAACCCAGTCGTTCATTGTTACATATTACAATCCCATAAGCACATTGGTAGTCTTTGATAAAGCCGCGAATACCTTTTAGCTCTCGTAAAGTTACGGTTTGTTTATATTTAATCTCAATGGGTAATAAGCCAAACTCACCTTCCAGTACTAAATCTACTTCAGCGCCTGCGCTGGTTCGATAGTGAAAATAATTAAATGAACAGCCTATGCTGTTTAAACCCCGAATCATATTCTCTATAACCATGGATTCCCATGAATGCCCCATTTGAGGGTGGGACAAAACATCATTTAGCCCATGCAGGTGTAATAAATGGTGTAATAAACCTGAATCGCGTAAGTATCCTTTGGGATGTTTAACAATTCGTTTTTTGGCATTCTTTTCATAGGGTGGAATATGCCGCCAGACAAATGTGCCATCGGCGATGGTAAAATATTCCCGGATGGTCGGCGCTGAAACCCCTAAAGTACGCGCAATATCTGAATAATTAATAATTGACCCAGAAAGCTGCGCTAACATCTGTAAAAAAAGCTGGTATTTTGGGCGTTGTAAATTAGGGAATAAGCGTAAAATATCACGATCCAGGTAAGTCTGAACATAGTTTTGCATCCATAACCTATCGAAACGTTTGTTATTTTTAACCCAGGGTTCGGGGAATCCACCCCGTAGCCAATAATCATGATGTTCCTGCAAGCTTGTTTTAGGCGCAGGCATTTCTTGATAATCTGTCAGCAATGAGCTGGTTTGAATCAGATGAAATAATTGAGAGAATGGCTGTTGATACGCCTCGCGCATCATAAAGGGTGCAACTTCAATAATGGCAATCCGCCCTGCCAGACTTTCAGAAATTGACTGTACCAGAGCAGGTGAGCTAGACCCTGTTATAATGAATCGTCCTTTTTTTGTTCTGTCACTATCAATGGCTACACGCAAAGCAGGAAAAATCTCTGGTAATAATTGTGCTTCATCTAGCGCAATATTTTCAGGGTTAAGCCGAAAAAAAAGATCAGGATCACGAGCGATAAGCTCAAAGTCACTACGCTTCTCACAATCAAAAATCTGCCAGGGTTTTGGCAAGCTGTTAATGGTTGTAGTTTTTCCAGACTGGCGAACCCCCGTGAGAGCAACACAGGGAAACAGGGTGAGAAGTTCATTTAAGTAAGTAGTAAAGCATCTTTTCATACCTTGCATTATGAAATATCGAGTTTCATAATGCAAGGTATGAAACTTGACTCCTAGTTTGTTTTCCTGTGTCAGTCCAGCTTGATAATAAATCTTTCTAACTTCTTTTAAAACACCCAATTTGCATGGATTGTAAATCGGAATTACAATCTATGCATGAATATTGTAAGGAAAATACAGCCTTTTCTACTAGAAATGGCAAATTACTATCCTGTTGTCGTAGTTACTGGTCCTCGGCAGTCGGGTAAAACCACTTTAACGCAACAGGCATTTCCTGAAAAAAACTACATTTCTCTGGAGGCTCTTGATAACAGGGCGTTTGCCAGTGAAGATCCTCGTGGTTTTTTAGAGGAGTACAAAGAAGGTGCTGTTATTGACGAGATACAGCATACACCAGAGTTACTCAGCTATATTCAGGACGTTATCGACAAGAACCCCAAAAAAGGGCGATTTATTCTTACTGGTTCTCAAAATTTTATGCTTAGTCAGGCAATTTCTCAAACACTCGCGGGGCGTTGCGGCATTTTAACATTACTGCCCCCGGACTGGAGTGAGTTACAATGCTTTCCAAATTCCCCCGAAGATTTGCTAAGCCTGCTGTGGCAGGGGTGTTACCCCAGAATTTATGACCAGAATATACCCGCCCAAAGGTGGTTAGCCGATTACACCACGACCTATGTGCAACGTGATGTGCGACAAATTACGCAAATAACCGATTTGAATACATTTACAATATTTATGAAATTGTGCGCTGGAAGTACCGCGCAAGAAGTGAATCTGTCAAGGTTGGGTAATGATGCGGGCATTAGTCATAACACGGCAAAATCGTGGTTATCCGTTATGCAAACCGCCTGGCTAGTGCAAACATTACCCGCATGGCATAGAATTATTCGCAAACAAATTGTAAAAGCACCCAAGCTACACTTTATTGATACAGGGCTGGTTTGTTATTTGCTAGTACTCCAACAACATTGTATTGATGGCTACAGCGAGTCAGAAAGCGGTTAGCCACTAGGCGCCCTTTGCAGGAAATGGTTGTTCCCTTCACAAAAAGGGCAACAACGTGGATGACCACTTTCTGGCTCGCCCGAAGGGAGCAACCCAAAGCGTCCAATACAGCGTTATGACTCTTGTCAAGGGAGTAACCATTGCCTTCGAGCCATGCCTTGTCTTGAACGCTTTGGATTGCTCTGTATCCATCAATACAATATTGCTGGAGTACTAGTATACGCAATGCAGAAGAATTGCGCTATCATCCACTGCGTGGGGCGATTTTTGAAAGCTGGGTTAGCACAGAGATTTTGAAGCACTATACTAACCAGGGAAAAACTCCCTCGCTTTATCATTATAGAGAATCACGAGGACTGGAAATTGATATTTTAATAGAAGCTGCTGATACTTTACAGCTTGTGGAAGTAAAATCAGGAAGTACGATAATCCCGTCATTTTTTAAAAATTTAAAAAGATTTAGTCAAAACAGCAAGGAAAATTTTAAAATTCAGTCATCCCTGGTCTATGCTGGAGAAGAGTCATATAAACAGGCAGGTATCCAGTTAATAAGCTGGAGAGAACTGCCGACAGAATTAGAACGATGGAATATGTAGATGTAGATAAGGGTACTTACACCAGAATATTGGCATCAAAAAACAGTTTATCAGTCATATAAATCATCTCGTGACCAAGTACGTTTTCCCATATTCCGCTCTAAACAATGAAAGCTTTTTTTAGCAGGGCAATTTTACGCTCTCTTTCAGGTGCTTCACGATCTGCAACAGACTGCAGGTAATTTCGAATCATTGCTGTCATTGTGGTATTTTCATTAATAGCAACCTTCGAACCTTTTTGATAATTTCATCATCTACATTTCAATGTAATATTCGCCATAGAAGAAACCCTTATTAAGGGTAAAACTTATTACGGCAATGCAAATATGGTTTATCAAGATAATCTTTCGCAGGTTGTAGGTTGGGCAGAGGAACGAAGCCCAACGTGATTGGCTTTGATATTTGTTGGGTTACTACATCAGCCCAAGCTACGAACTGACAAAATCTGAGAAAGCGTCATAAAGTGACAGAAAATACTGACGAAAATATGACAAAGAGATATTTTTAGAACAAAGTCAGCTTTTGCAAAACTATAATAAAAAAATTAAAAATCAATAAGTTAAATCTAAAAATATTTTTTTGGCACGCCCCCTGCATTAATCTTAGCGAACAGATTGTTCAGGCTGTTAAGCTAATATTAACCATAAAGTTATATAATAGCCGCGCAGTCACAGTTAACTAACTTGCTGTTTAAGTTTACACAATTTAATTTAATCATAAAAATAACTATTGGAGTTAAAAATGAAAAAACAAGTACAAAAAGGTTTCACACTTATCGAATTAATGATCGTTGTAGCAATTATCGGTATTCTTGCCTCAATCGCTCTTCCTGCTTATCAGGATTACACAAAGCGAGCACATGTATCTGAAGGTTTGTCTCTGGCTTCTGGTGCTAAGACTGCGGTTTCAGAATTTTACGCGACTAATGGTCACTGGCCTGCAAATAATGCATCTGCTGGTTTGGCAGCTGCGACCTCAATCAAAGGCACAGCGGTAACACAAGTTGCAGTGACTGGTAGTAAGGTAACTGCTACGTTTAATGATAAAGTTGAAAATGGTAAAGTATTGGTATTGAAAGCTACTGATAATGGTGGCGATATTGAATGGACTTGTAAAGGCAATGGTACAAACGTAGATGGTAAATATCTGCCTTCCAAGTGCCGTTAATAGCAGAATAAACTTCTCTTAGCAAGAGCGTGTTTTTATAAAAGCCCTTCAAATGAAGGGCTTTTTTATTGGTATCAGTGTTATTCATACTAAGTTAAGAAGCTTCTGGTTAGTATGCTGTTTACTTCTTATAAATATAAAACAAAAACAAGAGTCTTTATGGATACTCAATTACGCTTTATCAATAAAGGGATGCTATTATGGAGTAGCATCTTTCTACTGCTACTTATCTTTAGTTATTTTGTCTATTTACCAGGCATTAGTGGTATCTTTATCTTTGATGATATTCCAAATTTGACCCCATTGGGTAAATACAGTGATTTTGGCTTCTGGAATGACTTCTGGATTTTTCTTCTTGAGGGAGATTCAGGACCAACAGGTAGACCAGTAAGTCTGGCAAGTTTTTATTTGAATGATACAAGTTGGCCAAGCTTGCCATTAAGTTTTATTCAAACAAATATCCTTATCCATCTTTTAAATGGTGTGTTAGTTTTCTGGGTATGCCTGAAATTGGCAAACAGGTTTAAGCTCAACAATAATTATCAAATCGGCTTTTCACTGCTTATTACCAGCTTCTGGTTATTGCACCCTATGCATACAACCACCGTACTGTATATTATTCAGCGTATGACCGAGTTAAGCGCAACCTTTATGTTAACAGGTCTTGTTTTTTATCTTTATGGTAGGGAACAATTAGACAAAAATACAGTAAAAGGTTTTTTAACCCTTTTTATTGGTGTGGGCTCGAGCCTGATATTAGCCATATTGAGCAAGGAAAACGGCATTCTGTTGGTTGCTTATATTCTGGTGATTGAGTTTTTTTTATTTCAACCACTAAATATTAAACCACCCGTGAAGTTTTATTATTGGCTTGTTCCCGCTGTAATACTCCCTTTTCTTGTTATACTTATTTACCTGGGGTTAAGGACAAACCCCGGTGCTTTTATTAATCGAGATTTTACACTTGAGGAAAGACTCTTAACAGAACCACGAATATTGTTTGATTATCTATATCATATTCTTGTTCCAAAAATGAATTATATCACTATTTTTCATGATGATTTTGAGTTATCCAAATCAATATTTAAGCCTATGACAACATTTTTTTCAGTTATAGGTCTGCTTTTATTAGTGCTTTTTAGCTTTGCATATAGAAAAAAAATACCCTTTGTTAGCTTTGCAATTGCCTGGTTTTTTGCTGGTCATTTAATCGAATCGACTGTTTTGCCTTTGGAGCTTTATTTTGAACATCGTAATTATTTACCGATGCTAGGAATTTTTATTTTATTAGGCTGGTATGCATCTTTATTTATTGAGCGACAAAAATCGCTTGTTGCTAGTATCGCTATTATTATGTTATTGCTCAATGTGGCTATTTTGTTTCAGAATACTACGCTTTGGGGAAACCCACTGGAACTTGGTATAAACTGGTACCAAAATCACCCAAAATCAGAGCGTTCACGCTTGCTTTATGTTTCTGTTATGGAGGCGGCTGAGCTGCCTGTAAAACCTAAAGACAAACATCCCTTAACAGATAAAAATTCACAGTTTTACAGCACTTCTGCTTTTCTTGAATTGAAAAATGCCTGCATTGAAAATACGCTTACGGAAACCCAATTAAATAAAACAGTTAATATATTTGAAAGCAGTGTAATACATATCTCGGCAAAGACCAGGTTTTTAGAGTTTATAAATGAATGGGAGAAAGGAAAGTGCAAAGTAATTACTCCGACAGTACTAAAACACTATCTGAAGAAGTTGGCATCACTTGATAATATTAAAAAACACGGACAAATTGCCCACGATGTCCATTATGTGCTTTCTAATATCTATAAAAAAGAGAAAGATTTCCAAAGTACCATGTTACATCTGGATAAGGCTTATTCTTATAGTCCTTCTTATGAATTATTAAATCTTAAAATAGCAACTTTACTATCAGGTGGTCTTTATAATGAAGCCTTAAAAGTATTAAATGACACCTCCAAACTAAAAACAACATTTAGAAAAAAGCTAGCCATGAAAATCAGGCAGAAAGAACTGGATCAACTAAAACAGTTTATTCAAAATAAAATACGACAACAGCAAGCAAATAATACATAACTAAAGCATGAACAGGCAAAAGCATATTATAATCAGTTTGGTTTTATCTCAATGCCGGAACAGTTGGAGAATTTGTTTTTACCATTAGGTACACTTGAGAAAAATATGAGTGCTTAATTATACTCTTCCCGTGTTTCGTGCCTCACACAGGTTTTAGCCACACTATCCCTGCTTTCTGGATAGAGCCCTGATAAGCCTTTTAAGCAGCTGCTTGACTGGTCCATGTATAAACAGAAAGAGATGTGATTTGATATTTTTCTTTTCAAAAGAAATATTGTACATGCTTTCTGTATTTCCTGCGTATCTGCGTTTATAGGTTGACTCATCATCAGAGTACATAAAATTAAAATATTTGAGTCTGTTATTTTCGATACTGGAAGAAATTTCCTGGGTCAGCATCATGGTCAATAATGAGTAGCGTTGCCCATTTTCTTTTTCAAAGCCACTTTGGTAAGCATGTATGGTGTCACCATCAATAAAGGAATAGAGCACTGCAACTGGCTCCTGTTCGAAGCGCAAGATTTTTAGGGAGATGCCCTGTTGCGGATTGCTCTGATTCAGCAGTCTTTTGGCGAGTTTGTGATGATAATTCTCGAAA
Organism: Thiotrichaceae bacterium; assembly: GCA_027008885.1. Taxonomy (GTDB): domain Bacteria; phylum Pseudomonadota; class Gammaproteobacteria; order Thiotrichales; family Thiotrichaceae; genus Cocleimonas. Next base: position 6,848 of record JALVDQ010000010.1, read on the forward strand.
TTAGGCTGTTCAAACGAACTCGGTTTTTCCAGATAGCCCCGACGCGCACGGTTTAGATCCGCGAGTAAAGAGATCGCCTTGTCAATGTGTTTGCTGTTATCAACAGATTCAATGCTAAATTTTTTTTCCCTCTGGAGACGTGAAAATGTTCTGGTAATATTATTCCGCATTTTCTTTTTAAGGCTCATTAAATAAGCCTTGTAGCTATCAGGAAGTTCAATCAGGGTGCGAAAGCCATGCCGTTGGGTGGTTTTTATGATGTCTGCCTGATATTCAGAAAATAAATCAGAAATATGTGAATTGTTTAATAACTGGTGAAATTTTAAACCATCCCACAACTCCTTGTTAGTAAATAAAAAATCTGATACCGTTTTGATGACAGCCTGTTCGTTTCCAGGTGCAATGATCAAGTCCATATATTCACCAAAAACGGCACTACCATCGGTTTCTCCTGTACCAAGCATAATGACCTGCCTGCTACAGGGAAAATACTTTTTGGGATTGTAGGCGATTTGCAAAGGCGCTATGCCAACCAGCTTTTCAGACGGGTCATAACAACAAATAATATAAAGCTGGCGTTTGCCATCTGCCTTATAGACTTCCCACCAAGTATATAGCCACTCCCATGAGGTGAAAATATTTCCCTTGTCTGCTTTATTATTGAGTTCACTCCATTCGCGTTGAAGCTGCTTAAATATTTTATCGTCAGTGATTAAACTTATCGTTAGAAAAGTCTCAGCGGAGCTTTTACCGTTTGCTTCATATAAATTATTCAAGTGCATCATTCGATCTGCTTTGATTGATATTAAAGAATGCTATATCTTTTGGGATCAGAAAAGATGAAATGAGTAGAGTGTTTAATTATCTTGATAAACGTATAAAACAGGGTTGGGAATGGATCTTTGAGCCTATATAGTTCACAGCCCTGGAAAATTCAACTCCATTACCAGGTTGCATCTTCTACAATGCTTGCAAGCAGCTCTTCAATTTCCTTGATCACTTTTTCCGAACCTGGTTTGCCATTTGGAACCTGGTAGCTAATATGGACTATTTGGGGTTCAGTCACTAACGAATAAATACCAATCGTAAAAGGGCATACCACGATATTGTCCGGATCAGCGCGAGACAATTCCTGCGATAGTTTTGCACTACAAAACTCCAGAATTTGAGCGTGCGAGTAGACAGATTTTTTATAACCATAGGCAGGTCCAGTCCTTTGCAACATATCACTGGCATGTAACTCATGGGCGATATTAATGCCTTTCCCAAGGATTGCAGAACGCAGACTTTGTACGACTTCAAAATAATTGCCACTGACCTTGGTTGTCACTATTTTGGGTATTCTTGCAGATTTATTATTTTCAGCTGCAATAACAAGATTGATTAGAAAAAAACCGAGTAAGGCTATGAATATTGATTTTATTTTTGCATTCATCATACTGTTTGTTTACCTCTAGCGTATATGGAACTTGAATTAGGAGATATACTTGTTTTTTTGCAGGATTACAATTTAATAATTTTTATTATAGCTGAAGCAGTGACTTCAATGCGGACAGGGAAGACAACGCATTGTTAAACCAGTACTCCTGTGTTTCGTTCCCACAGGCTACGCAAAAATATGTAAAAACAGGGGGGGTGGGTGTTTCTGAGGACAGAGGACAGAAGACTGAGGACAGAAAATAGCTCCGTAGGTCGGATTAGCCCAAGCGTAACTCGACAGATCGTGGCACTATGTTTGGATAACGTATAGCCAGCGTTGAGCATGTAGGGTTGCTGGTGTTTACGCAACCAACCAGATTCGGTTGGTTTCGCATGGCTGCTCCAACCCTACGCAGCTCAAAACAGACTACACAAAAATATGTAAAAACAGGGGGGATGGGTGTTTCTGAGGACAGAAGACAGATAGCAAAGCATATAGACTGCGTTGAATATGCAAACGCGGGATGGCGCGGTATTAACCACTGCCTTCGTTTTTTGTGGGTTAGATTAGCATCGCGTTATCCAGCATTGTGCCGCGATTTTGTCGGATTACGCTTGGACTAATCCGACTGCAAACTAAAATTTAAACCTTGCTCATGAAATAAACCTGAACCCGTGGAGCCAATGCGGATTCAGATTATTTGTCTGACTTATAATCGCTATAATAAGAATAGCCGTAACCATAGCCACCATAGCCATAGCTCTTCTTTTTGGCATCGTAACCATTGAATATAAAGCCCTTGGTTTCTATTTTGCTTTGAGCCAAACGCTTCACTGCACCCTCTATTTCTTTAATGTTATGCCTATCTGCGAAAACAACCATAAAGACGACGCCGGCTAATTGCCCTATAATTGTAGGATCTGTTACAGCATGAACCGGAGGCGTATCGATAAGAATCAAATTATATTCTTTTTGAAGCTGATCGAGTAACTCCTTAAAGCCCTTGTGCATTAGCAATTCAGAAGGATTTGGCGGTGTTTTGCCTCTGGTAATGACATCCAGAGATTCTTCCCCTACCTCGATTGTATGTATAGCTTCTTTTAATGTGGCTTGCTCGCTGATTAAATCAGAAAGCCCTGGAGAGACTGGTTTTCCAAGCATATTATGAAGATAGCCCTTGCGCATATCCGCATCAATAAGTAAAACCTTTTTCTCGGAACTTGCCAGCACAGCGGCAAAGTTTGAAGAAATAAAAGACTTGCCAATTCCTGGAGCCGGTCCTGTTATCATAACGATGTTATTATCCTCCGCTTCTAATAAAGCAAAGTGCAGACTGGTACGCAAACCCCGCAAACTTTCGATCGAAGGATCCGTTGGGTTTTCGCTTGCCAATAGCTTTTTTTGCCGCTTTCTTTTCCCTATTCCACCGGTTAGTTTTACACCTGTACTTAGTGGCACTGTCGCGTAAACCGGAATACCTGTGGCTTTTTCGATTTCTTCCGGGTTATCCACTGTCTGGTGTAAAGCTTTTCTTAAAAAGACAAACAACACACCAAACATGCCACCTAACAGGGAACCCAATGCAAGAATCAGTGCTTTTTTGGGCTTGACAGGTTTTTCATAAGCTACGGCAGTATCAACAATATAAACATTACCGACCTTACTTGCCTTGGTAACTTTAAGTTCCTGAATTTTATTGACCAAATTAAGGTAAGTCCCATTTTTTACCTTGTAATCACGTTCCAGCTTGAGTAATTCCTGTTGGGTTTTTGGTAGTTTTGATATTTTTACACGAGTTTTCTTTTTTCTCGCAAGCAATTTTGCTTCCTGCGCGGCAAGCGCCTGGATAATGGGATGATTTTTGGCATATTTTGGTCCCAGCTCAACTTTTTTTAAGGAGATTTTTTGCAACTCGGCATCAATACTGGAAATCACATCAAGGACACTCTGTGTCTCCATGGAAATATCGGCGGTTTGATGGCGGGTTCGATAAAGTCTCAACCTGCTTTCAGCTTTTTCAACCTCTTTCTTTACTGATCCGATTTGCTTTTGCAAAAACTCCAGGGCACTCTTTGCCTCCTCGGAACTGCGCGACTTGTTTTGTTCGACATATGTTTTGGAAATATGATCAAGTGTTTTTACAATCAGGTTTTTATCAGAACCTTCAAGTACGAGACTTATAATCCCAGTTTTTTTACCTTTTTCAGATGCTTTTATGTCTTTTTGAAGAGAACCAATCACATTTAATTTAGATTGTTTTATCAGGGTATATTCAGTCCCGGGGAGACCCGTTAGCTCACGCACTTTTATTTCTACAGAGCCATCTTTGGAACGCGAATAGCGCCCGACTTTACCGTCGAGAAGAAACTCGCCCTCCCTCGTAAAAAGTTTATAGGCACCATTTTTCCCGTTAACAAGAGTGAGTTTTTTGTTTAGAAGATTTTCCGGAACTTCCAGTCTGCTAACGTCAATCTGCTCATTACCCCACGCAAATTTATGCACGAATTGATCAAACTTGTCCCAAACGGGAGGTAATTTTTTTACATCATCGACGTTAAAAAATTTCTTGTACAAATTACCAAAAAGGGGAATTCGTTTAGGTTTGGTCTTGATATCCAGTTTCAGGTCCTTGATTGCCTTGCCCAGATTTTTTCTTGATTTTATAATTTCAATTTCAGTTCCTACCGTCGCATCTTCACCACCGGCAAGACCTGCAAAATCTTCCAGACCTGCCATGACCGACGGCTTTTTTTCTACCTGAAGCAAGGCATCAGCCTTGTAAATTGGTATTTGTCCAAATGCATAAATAAATGCGAATAAAGTAAAAAGGAGTGTAAAAAGTATAATCCACCATTTACCCTCCATTAAGGTATGAAATAATTCCAATAAATCAATTTCATCATCTTCTTCTTGTGAAGAGATATTGGCTTTATCATTCATTATATTTATATTCTCTTGTTGGCTATTTCCAGAGTTTTTTCTGCCAGGCATTTAAGCCAGACTCAATCAGGGAAGCAGCTGATGCAAAAGCAGCCTTATCTTTTTTGTACGGATCCGGGATTTCCTGATTATCAAGCCACTTTCCAATCAGGAAAACTTTGCCCCTGGCTTCAGGGAACTGAGAGCGAATTGCTTCAATATGTTTTTGTTCCATAGTCAGAATCAAATCAGATGCAGAAACAAGTACAGAGTTAATCTGCTGAGCACAATGATTACTTAAGTCAATATTTTTTTCAGCCATAAGTTCAACAGAAAATGGGTCAGCAGGCTTGCCAACCAAAGCCCCCAGACCTGAAGAATACACATTTAATTGTGGCTGCTGATGTTTTAGCAAGACTTCTGCTATGGGGCTTCGACAAATATTACCTACGCAAACCATCATTACATTTTTAAACATAATTAACCTTAAATATAGATTTATTACTTGAGAAGAGTATCTGTATTGTTAGTAATTGTAGATGTTGACAATAGCTGACTAATAACCCTGTTCCAGCGAGTCATAGGAGCAGCAGTAACATAAACGATATCTCTTGAACGCAAAGGAAACTGCTCTGCAAGCAACATCGAATGCACAGACGTCATCTGCAATTGATATACAGACGGAAGCTTATCCTTTGGATTTTCCTGTCTTACAACAAATATTCCTGTTGGGCTTGCCGTTTCTTCATTTATTCCACCTGAATCACTTAATGCTTCAGCCAAAGTTAAACCAAAACGATCCAGGTGCAAGCTACCCGGCTTTTTAACTTCCCCTAAAACAAATACTTTTTCTGATGGGTTTTTCTCTGCTATATACAAAGCATCTCCGCCCCTCAGAACATAGTTTTGAGAATTATCCCCCTTGCGGTAAAGAGCGCCAAGGTCGATTTTTATTTTCTTGTTATGATGAGACAATAATGCCAGATCTGACGCTTTTTCTGTTAAGCCCCCTGCTTTTGCAATAATATCCCGAACGGTCAGGGGAATATCATTAACAGGAATAACTCCCGGTTTTAATACCTGACCCGATATGTATGCCTGCTGGCTCCTATAGGCAGCAATAGAAACACCAACCTGTGGTTTGGTAATATTTTTAGTCAACTTTTGTTCTAATTCGCGTCTTATCTGTTCAGTTGTTCGACCAGCCGCCTGTATTATCCCGGCATAGGGAAAAAAGAAACGTCCATCACTGCCAACTTTGTGACCCGCTGCGGTAGGTGAACGAAATTCACCTGCGGGTATTGTTAACTCAGGATGATCCCAAACTGTAATGCTCAAGATATCCTGTGGTCCCACACGATATGAATAGCCACCAATACCTCTTGATCGGGGTTGTCGCGTATTTATTCGTTTATGTCGTTTATGAGTCTCCCTCTGCTTGCGCACCACCTGTGGAGTTAAAGGAATCAACTTATAATCAATATTAGGTCTTGCGGGAGCAGGTCGTGGCGAATATCTTGCCTCAATAGTAGGCATACCCGGGATCACAAATCTTGAACAGCCGGCAAGAAAAAAAGCTACAAAACTGATGACAACAAGCCTGGCAAACAAACGATTAGTGGTCACAAAAAGATTAATCATAAGGTGAAATTATAGAAATGGAATTGACGGCAGAATAGTATAGTTTTTTTTATTAAAATACAAAGCATTCTTAATTTCATTATTAGAACAGATAGTTTTTAAGCGATGGAGTCTTGTTCATGCTCAGTTTATAAGTCTAAATGAGCACTTTTAACGCAGCTATTGGGCAAAATAGAGAGTGAGCCGAGTAGTTACAGATAAAAGAGCACAGACAAAAATAAACACCTTATCCTTAATATAATTCCTGCTATCACCTAAGTCTTTCTCCAAAGAAATGTTTCTAATAAATTGCGTAACATATTCAGGGAAGATTTAATATGAAAAAACATAGCAATACATCATTCACTGTCCTTCTATTCTCAAGTATTCTGGGAGTTCTTGTTGTTTCCACTCTGGTAGCGGCTTCGAGCTTCTTTTTACGCCCGGTTATCGAGCTTGATCTTAAGAACAAGCTTATCAGTGATCTTTTAAAAGCTGGAATCACTCCACCCGTAATAAATATTTCCGGAAGGGATATTACACTGAGTGGCTTTATCTCAAATGAAAAAGAGTCAATAAGAACTGAAGAAACAGCAAAAAAAGTTTGGGGTGTTCGGAAAGTCAACAACCATTTAATTGTAAGAAGCAAAATTGAATAGTTACTGCACATTCGGCAGACAAGCCCTGCTCAAACACTGATAAGCAGTCCAGCAATGGAATCCTTTAGTTGCTAAAATCACAGTAGAAAAGGAGCCGGAACACTGGCAACATCAGTAGCATCGGCAGCAAAGATGCCTGCTTGTTTTTTAACATTTTGATACCAGAAAACTAAAACCTGTCTGGAAATATACCTTACTATTTCCGGACAAGTTCCAAATCAAGGAAGATTTAATGACTTATTTTTTATTACAAATTACCTTTGTTACGTCTATTGCCTTTATCGCAGGAGCCATCATTGGCTGGTGGCTGCACCATTACTATAACAAAAAACCCACATCGGATAACGATCTGGGTTTAATTAAAAGTTATCTGGCAGAATCCATAAAAGAAAACGCACTTCTCAAGCTTCAACTAAAAAATGCGGAAAGCAGTATCAATAAACTCAGAAATAGTGATCGGCTAAACACACTGAAAGAGAATGATTTCGACGCATTTAAGGCATTTGAAGATACCTTGAAAGAAGCACAGATGAGAAAATATCTGAATTAGGGATGAATTAAGGGAATAAAAGCTAATCCGCAAAAGAAAAGGCGGTTCTGCTTTTCTCCTTACGCTTGCTCATTCCAGTGCTGCTTAAATGGTCTACTTCAATATCCGAAATATAGGTGCTTGTTCTGCTTCCTTTTTTTAGCAAGCCAAGCTTGTTTGTTGCAAAGTAAGTGAATTCCTTAATGGCGGGAACAAGCCCCTGTGTTTCAATGGAACGCTTTTTTATTCCCATCTTTTTCAGAAAATGATGATTAAACCCATGCACGCCAATAAGCCTTCGGCTTTGTTTTGATGAATAACTGGTTGTCATGGATACATTTAGCCCCACATTTTCAATTCGGTGAGGTGAGTGTTGTGGCCAGCTTACTACGTCCCCCGGGTGCAATTCTGCGTGAACAGCATGTGAGTCGAAGGATTTTTTGTAAGGGATATTCTCATGTCGCTCTTGCGCCACAATATCTTCAATATAGCGTTTAGGTGCAAATATTTCTTCACCCGCTGGATAAACCCAGGCATTTTTAATGCCTTTTAGATGCCACAGCATGTTCGCATCCGTGTCAATATGGTAATAAACCTGAATACCGGGTGAGGAAATAAGGAGCGCGCAAAAAGAGCTTTTTATATTGGTGATTTGGGGGCAATTTGCGCCAATACGTTGATACATTTCATCAATCAATTCAGCATATTCCTGATTGAACTGGTTAATATTGATCAGATTAACCCAGAATCGCCCCTTTTCAAGTGCCTGCAATATTTCTTTGCCCGAGCGTTCGGCAATATGCACCGGCGTCCAGTCTCTATGGTTTTCCGGGTTGGTTCCCATGGTATAGCATTGCAGCCATTTGCGTGGATAATTTTCCAGCAGGTTTTCAATTGCGGCATCGCTAAATAATTCAGAGTTGTGATAATTATGCTTGAGTAACTGGATTTTTTGACCAAAGTTTTGATAATCCTCTGCACTCCAGTCAAATCCCTGAGGTGTTTTGCTTTCCATATCCTGATAATCCATGCGATTAAATCATAAAATTGCCATCATCCTAGCATTAATGGCTTCTGCATCAAGCGATGCCTCACCACCGATGCTTTCTATCAGACCACTGGTCGATAAGGCACCTGACAAGCGGGGTTCTGTAGCAGGATAAAGTGCCAGTCCCTTTTTATCAAAAGCAGCTGCGACATGCAGTAATCCGGTATCCATACCAATCACGGCTGAGGCATTTTGAATCAGTCCGGCAAGCGTTGTTAGTGAGCAACGGGGCAGTGCGACTGCATTCTCATTCCGGTTTGCAAATTCTTCAGCACGTTGCCGTTCTTCATCATTTCCCCAGGGAAATAAAACCTGATAACCCATCCCCCCCATTTTTTGTATAAAGTTATGCCAGTGTGGTACAGGCCATTCCTTGTTTTTGCGACTGGTTCCATGTAAGGCAACAATATTCTTCGTGGGTATGCCCTTGCCCTGAAAAACTTCATGTTTGGCAAGCTCACCACAGGCTTGCCTAAAGACAGGATTTTCTGTAATGCCGTAATCAAGCGGCAGATCCTCTATGGAATAGGCTAGTGTTTTTGCCAGAATAAGACGGTTGCGGGTAACCGCATGTTCCAGATAGGGTACAGATACTTTATTCTCGTACAGATAGCTGGCAAATGGATCGCGCGCGCTATGCCTGTCATAACCCCAGCTTTCCCCATGACTCATGCGGGCAACAACAGCGCTTTTTATAAGACCCTGAGAGTCGATGACTTTTGCATACGAGCTTGCCTGAAGCTGCTTTTTGAAGCGTCGATAAGCCTTCCATGTTGATTTGCTCAAGAGTTGTTTGCGCCATTTGCGCAGACCGATTTCAATCACCTGATCCACTTCCGGATGCCATGCCGGAATTTCAATAAAACCACTTTCGGCAACCCAGTCAAAGGAAATACCAGGTATTTTTCTGCTGGCATCGCTTATTGCTGGTAACATATGAACAATATCACCAAGTGAACTTGTTTTTACAATGAGATGTTTTAACATGCGCGCTTTATTTCTTAGTGGTTTCAATAATTAATGTGGTTTAAGACAGATGCGGTTTAAAAACAGATGAAAAACAAACTCACAAATAATCAGTATTCACTGTTTTTCAAAGCCAATTTTTTTCTAACCTGCATACTATTTCTACTTTTTTTACAATACAACAATAAGTATCAAATAGTTGATTTTTTTCTGGCTTTTTTCGGTGCGATTTCAACGGCAACGATTCTTTATGCGTTGCTCTATCTGCTGCTTTTTATACTGCGTTTTGCAGGGAAGACAGGGCTATACCTTGCTGCCCTTGCCTTTGTTATTCTTGATATAGGTCTTGTGATCGACTTTTTTATCTACAAAGTCTTCAAGTTTCATATTAACGGCATGATCATAAATATACTGACCTCTCCGGATGCTCTGGATTCCATCCAGACTGGCATCATGCCCATTATTGTTCTGCTGCTGGTGCTTTCTGCCTTGTTTGCTTTTGAGTTTTTCCTGATAAAAAAATTGCAGCAGCAAAATGAAGCATCAAGAGCCAGACTCAACAAACGCCTGAATCATCTTATTATTATTCCATTGATCATTATTGTACTGGGTGAAAAAATAGCCTACGGCTTTTCTTCGCTGTTTGCGAACAGGGAGATTATAAGCAAATTCAAGGTCATACCACTCTATCAGCCACTAACCTTTAATCGCATTGCGGCAAAATATTTTGGTATTAAACCCAAAGTCAGCGCAAATAATACGATTCATCTGGATGCTGACTTTAATTATCCACTAAAGCCAATCGAGTTAAAGAATACTCCAAACCGGTTTAATATCTTTATTTTTGCCAGTGATTCAGTCAGTGCCACCCGCATTACACCCCAGATCACACCCAATTTAATGGCATTCAAACAGGATGCCATTTCACTTGAAAATCATCACAGTGGTGGCAACAGCACCCGCTTTGGTATTTTTTCATTGATGTACGGATTAAATGCAAGCTACTGGTTTAGTGCCGAATCAGCCAAAAAAGGCAGTGTTCTGTTTGATGTTTTAAAGCAGCTTGATTATGCAATAAATATCACCTCATCCACCAATACCAACTGGCCCGAGTTTAAAAATACCTGCTATGTCAATGTTCAGGAAAGGATTAAGGATGACTTTGCCGGAGCTCCCTGGAAAAAAGATCAGCAAGCTAGTGCCTATTTCATAAAATGGCTGGAAAAACAGGATAAAAACAAGCCAATCTTCTCATTTGTATTTCTCGACGCGCCGCATGGCTACTCCTTTCCAGAAGCCGTCAACCCGTTTCATGCAAGCACCAAACAGCTCAACTATTTAACCGTTAAAGCGGGTAGTGATGAAATTAAAATGGTTGAAAAGCAGCATAATAACGCCATTTTTTACAATGATTTACTGATTGGAAAAATGCTCCAGGCGATTAAGGAAAAGGGGCTTTACAAGGATTCACTCATTATTTTTACCTCTGACCACGGGCAGGAATTTTTTCAGTTTGGTAACTTCGGGCATAACACTGATTTTTCATCAGCGCAGACGCGGGTTCCCATGCTTATCAAATTGCCCGATTTTTTAAAGGAGAAAATCACTCTGCCAGACTCAATGTCTGCAAAGTCGCTGAAAAAACTGAGCAGCCATATTGATATAGTGCCGACAATTCTGTCCCTCATTGGCGTAAAAAACCCGCCTGAAGATTACAGTAATGGCAAAAACATCTTTGACAAGCACTACAGCCGGGAAATACTAAGCTGCTCCAACTGGAATAAAAATGCGATTATTAGCGAGCAGTCAATCTACGTTTTTTCCAATACGCCTGACAAGATTTTCAGCAATGAAATACGTAATGCCAAAACCTATAAAACTATGCAAAATGCAGTCATAGACAGCCACAAGGTTTTAAAAGTAATAAATGAGAACAAGCGTTTTTTGAAGTAGCTTGAGTACCCGCTCAAAATTAATCTAACAATTTAGCCCCTGTTTTCTGATCTTCTTCGTTATTGCTTTGGTCACATATATAGCCCTACTATACCCATATGCTCCCGTCGCAATGCCTTGAATATCAAAAAACAGGAAACAAAATTTTGTTAAATTAATTTTCAAGTTTCGGAGTTCAAATCTATCGTTACGCAGAGAAACACCGAGATATTCACAGAGAACCGCAGAGGTTGTTAAAAAAAGGAAAACAATTTATACCTCCTTCGTTTGCACACTATTTGTTTGATACTTTTTATAATGTTAACTCAGTGGTTCTTTGCGAAAAACTCTGTGGTAGTGGGGCAAACCTGTGTTTTGTAGGTCGGATTAGCCTGAGCGTAATCCGACAAGATCATGGAACTATGTTGGATTACGCTACGCTAATCCAACCTTCTATGAAGTCACTTGTCAACCTCAAATCACTAAAATTTCCTTCTGTTTCC
>JALVDQ010000011.1 GCA_027008885.1 Thiotrichaceae bacterium
TTACGCCTTCCCAGACAAATGTTGGTGTCTCTTTTTTCTGTATCGTCTTTTTTGCTGTCGTAAGAGTTGCCATTGTTTATTTCCTGATTTTTTATTTTTTAGTATTAAAACTGCGCTCGTTTAGTCCTTGGTAACACGTTCAAGTTCTGCAAGCGATGTAATCCCCTCGCGTACCTTGTTGAGGGCGGATTGTCTCAAGTCATTAATATTTTCTTTCTGAGCCTGTTCTGCCAGTTCCAGGGAATTGGCACCATTCATAATCATGGCTTCCATTTCAGTTGAAATCGGCATAACCTGATAGATACCGACACGTCCCTTATAGCCATTGGAACATTTTCCACAACCAACCGGCTGGTAAATTTTAAGTTCATCTATTTCATCCTCACTAAAACCCAGTTCCACAAGTGCCTTGCCTGGAGTTTCTTCATCCGGGACTTTACAGTGCTTGCACAAACGCCGGGCAAGACGTTGTGCAACAATCAAATGAACGGAGGATGCAATATTAAATGGTGGTACCCCCATATTATGTAATCGGGTTAAGGTCTCGGGCGCACTGTTGGTATGCAGGGTTGACAAAACAAGGTGACCTGTCTGGGCTGCCTTGATTGCTATCTCTGCTGTTTCAAGGTCTCGAATCTCACCAACCATGATGATATCCGGATCTTGTCGCAGGAATGCTCTCAATGCACTGGCAAAGGTTAAGCCAACCTTGTTATTGACGTTTACCTGATTAATTCCAGGTACCTGAATTTCAGCCGGATCTTCCGCTGTTGATATGTTTTTCTCTGAGGTATTGAGTATGTTTAAACCCGCATAAAGCGTTACTGTCTTACCACTACCGGTCGGACCTGTAACAAGAATCATACCATCCGGTTTCGCAAGTGCCTTCAATAAATCTTTTTTCTGCCTATCGTCAAAGCCCAGATTGTCAATACCCAGGGCTGCGGTATCAGAATCCAGAATACGCATAACGATCTTTTCACCATAAAGGGTGGGTAGTGTATTCACACGAAAATCTACAAATCTCTCTTCGCCCACCCTGAAATGAATACGCCCATCCTGTGGTATGCGTCTTTCCGAGCTGTTCAGTTGTGCCATAACCTTGATACGCGAAGTCATTTTTCGTGAAATTGATTTTGGCGGCATACTGACAACCTGCAAAATACCATCAAGGCGAAAACGGATTCGCAGTATTTTTTCGTAAGGTTCAATATGAATATCGGATACTTTTTTCTTGATGGCATGACTTAATAACTCGTTTACAAATTGAGTTACATCTACGCCAGAATCATCTTCATCTTCTTCTGACTCCAGTTCTTCGGTTTCAAGAACCAAATCCTGTGCCTGTGCATCAGATGAAATAGTCATACCTGAACTAACCGAGGATTCATCATAGTCAGGGTTAAGCAAACGTTGTAATTTTGTGTATTCAACTATTACCGGTTCAGGTACCAGCTCCGTTGCGAATCTGATATCGCTGAGTTGCGCAAGATAAATAGGGTCTGCAACCGCAACCGTCAGCGCCTTGCTCATCCTAAATAAGGGAATCGCCTGTGTTTTTTTCAATAAATCCTGTGAAAGAATCGACTGCACATCCAGGGGAATTTCAATAGAATCAAGATCGACATAACTGAGACCAAACTCACGACTGTTATACAAAGCCAGTTCTTCTTCTGAAACAAGTTGCTTTTGTGCCAGGTGAGTTGTAATGGAAACTTCCCTTTGTTTCGCATCATCATACGCATTTTGCGCGACTTCAGGCGTCAGTTTACCATCAGCAACAAGTTGCTTTAGAATCGTTGGGAAATTCTTGCTTAGAATCTGAGACATTATTATCTTATTTTTATTAAATTATTTTTTTTAAGCGTCAACGTATTTTAAGGCGGAGCATTTATTATTGATAGTGACTTTAGATAATCGGTAGAATGAAATCCAGTTTATGATATTCTAGAGCCTGTCCAAGGACTACAAATTGACTAAAAATCCCACAATCATCATAATCTGAGCTTATCAGGTTCGTTAAATAGAGGTAACAATGGCAGGACACAGCAAATGGGCTAATATCAAGCACAAAAAAGCAGCGAATGACAAAAAACGTGCAAAAGTCTGGACAAAGATTATCCGGGAAATCACGGTAGCAGCGAGAGAAGGAAACACCTCTGATGCAAACGCGCACCCACGCTTGCGCCTTGCCGTTGACAAGGCACTGGCTGCCAATATGCCCAAAGATACAATTGAGCGTGCCTGCAAACGAGGCGCGGGCGAAACTGATGGTGCTAACTACGAGGAAATCAGATACGAAGGCTATGGTCCTGGCGGTATCGCTATTCTTGTTGACTGCATGACTGATAACCGAAATCGCACCGTCTCTGAGGTACGCCATGCGTTTACCAAGGCAGGAGGAAATTTGGGAACCGACGGTTCCGTCGCCTATCTGTTCAATAAAATCGGTTCGATTATTTTTGCAGCAGGAGCCGATGAAGATGCCATTATGGAAATTGCACTCGATGCTGGCGCAGAAGATATTGTTAGCGAAGACGACGGTTCTGTTGAAGTAATCACAACCCCCGAGTCTTTTGCCGAGGTCAATAATGCACTGAAACAAAAAGGCTTTGAAGCCATGGCATCAGAAATCGTTATGCGTGCCGACTTGTTAACAGCCGTAGACGCAGATACTGCCGAGAAACTCTTGCGTCTGATTGATGCACTGGAAGACCTGGATGATGTGCAGGAAGTCTTTTTTAATGCCGAGATTCCTGATGAAGTGCTGGAAAGTCTAAACACCTGATGTCTGTAAATATGATTCCGGGAGGAAATACTAGGCTATGAGAATCCTGGGAATTGACCCTGGCTCGCGCATAACCGGCATCGGTATCATTGAAAGCGATGGTCGTTATAGCCAGCATGTGTACAGCACCTGCATTCGACTTGGCGATTACACCTTCGCGCTGCGCCTGGGTAAAATTTATAAAGAAATCGAAGCGATTATTCACGAATACCAGCCTCAGCAAATGGCAATTGAAGAGGTTTTTCTCTCAAATAACCCCTCATCCGCGCTAAAACTGGGACAGGCGAGAGGCGCAGCAATTTGTGCAACGGTCATGCAAAATATTCCTGTTTTTGAATACAGTGCGCGTGAAATAAAACAGGCAGTTGTTGGCAAGGGCAATGCAGATAAATCACAGGTGCAGCAGATGGTAAAAATCCTGCTGAACCTGCAAGGAAATATTCAGGCAGATACCGCTGACGGACTTGCAATTGCACTAAGCCATGCACATATTGGTTCAAGCAAAACACGTTTACAGTCGGCACTGGAAAAACAGGATTAAAGTCAATCACAAAAGGCAAGATAACAAGATGATAGGACAATTACGCGGGATTCTGATTCACAAACAGGCACCTGATTTAATCCTGGACGTGGCTGGTGTCGGTTATGAATTACTCGCCTCCATTACAACCTTTATCGACCTGCCTGAAGTAAATAATGAAGTCACATTATTTACCCACCTGATTGTGCGTGAAGACGCGCATACGCTCTACGCTTTTAGCTCACAAAAAGAACGCGCATTATTCCGCACACTCCTGAAAGTGAATGGTGTCGGACCCAAAATGGCATTAGCCATCGTCTCCGGAATGACCGCCGATGAATTTGCGCACCTTATTCATGCCAATGATGTCACTGGTTTGACACGTTTGCCGGGTGTTGGCAAGAAAACCGCAGAACGCCTGATTATTGAAATGCGGGATCGCCTCCCCGAACCCGATGAAACTGGTGAAACCGATGAAACTTCAGAAACCGCTACAAATACAGTCGGCATCAAGACATCTCCCCGAGACCAGCAAGGAGAAGCTGTCGCTGCCTTGTTGGCGCTGGGATACAAACCCGCCCAAGCCAGCAAAATGGTTTCCTCCTTTTCAGGCAAGCAGCTGTCAGTAGAAGAAATTGTACGCAATGCACTTAAGGCGAGCTTAACGTGAGTCATTCTGAACAGCAACAGGAACGCATCATCTCCCCGCTTGCCGGACTGGATGAGATCAGCAACGACGCAGAAGAACAGATTCGCCCCAAATATCTGAAAGATTATGTGGGTCAGGCGACGGTGCGAGAGCAAATGGAGATTTTTATCCCTGCGGCAAAAGCGCGTGGTGAAGCACTGGATCATGTGCTGATTTTTGGCCCTCCCGGTCTGGGTAAAACCACCCTCTCCCACATCATTGCCAATGAACTGGGCGCGAATCTGCGCCAGACATCCGGTCCGGTACTTGAAAAAGCAGGTGATCTTGCGGCATTGCTAACCAACCTTGAAGAACATGATGTTCTGTTTGTGGATGAAATTCATCGCCTCAGTCCGGTCATTGAAGAAATACTTTATCCCGCGATGGAAGATTTTCAGCTCGACATTATGATCGGTGAAGGTCCTGCGGCGCGCTCAATCAAGCTGGATTTACCCCCCTTTACACTGGTTGGCGCAACCACCAGAGCGGGGCTACTGACCTCTCCCCTGCGAGACCGTTTTGGCATTGTGCAACGCCTCGAGTTCTACAATATTGAAGACCTGACACATATTGTCAAGCGTGCTGCCGGTATTATTCAGGTTGAAATAGACAACAATGGCGCAGAAGAAATTGCAAAGCGCTCACGCGGCACGCCACGTATTGCAAACCGCCTGTTACGACGTGTCAGGGATTATGCCCAGGTCAAGAGCAACGGCAAAATTACACAGGAAATTGCAGACAAGGCACTCAATATGCTGAATGTTGACGAACAGGGCTTTGACCACATGGACAGGCGGGTATTGCTTGCCATTATGCAGAAATTTGATGGTGGACCGGTCGGTGTCGAAAGCATTGCTGCCGCCATTGGAGAGGAACGCGGCACTATTGAAGATGTTATCGAGCCGTTTTTAATCCAGCAGGGATTTCTTATGCGAACCCCGCGAGGTCGGGTGGCAACACGCCAAAGCTGGCTACATTTTGGTCTGCAAGCACCCTCACCGGATCTGCTTCTCTAAAAACTACTCATAATGCAAACAACAAGCACAAAGCAGCAACAAAGCACTTCGCCAGAAATGCCCGCACACAAGCCTGCCCAGAACTCCGGGCAGAATGAACTGTTCACCTGGCAATACCTGAAAAATATTGCACTCAGGCACAAAAAAACGCTTGTTTTCGCCAATATCATTTCAATTCTGGCTACCTTGATCCTGGTGCCGATTCCTCTTTTAATGCCCATGCTGGTAGACGAAATCCTGCTGAATAAATCAGGTGCGGCACTTACAGAGCAAAGCGCAGTATTTTTTATCGTCGTATTTACCCTTATCACGCTCTTGCTGCGCATTACAGGCATGATACTACTGGTCATTCAGACACGCTCTTTTACGCTTGTTGCCAAAGACATTACCTACCGTATTCGCAAACAGCTCCTGGAAAAAGTCAACTCTATTTCAATGTCGGAGTATGAAGTTCTGGGAAGCGGAACGATTGCCTCTCATTTTATCGTTGATGTTGAAACCATTGACAAATTTATTGGCGAAACCATCAGCAAGTTTATCGTTAGTATTTTGCTACTGTTTGGAATTATTGCTGTACTGCTCTGGCTGCACTGGAAACTGGCACTCGTGATTATTATTTTGAATCCGCTTGTGGTGATGTTTTCAGTAAAAATGGGGCAAAAAGTCAAGAAACTCAAGGAAAAAGAAAATTCGGCTTTTAGCCTGTTTCAGCAATCACTCACAGAAACGCTGGACGGCATTCAACAGATTCGTGCCAGCAATCGTGAAGGTTTTTTCTTTAAACGCCTTATCGAACAGGCGAGACAGGTCAGAGATCATTCTGCCAGTTTCTCCTGGCGCAGCGATGCTGCCAGCCGTCTTGCTTTTATGATTTTTCTGATGGGCTTTGATGTCTTCCGCGCCATATCCATGCTGGTGGTTGTGTTTTCAGATTTAAGCATCGGTGAAATGTTTGCTGTATTTGGCTATTTATGGTTTCTGCTAAACCCGATTCAGGATATTCTGCACATTAATGTCGCCTGGTTCGGAGCAAAAGCCGCTCTAAACCGCATCAACTCACTTGCCAGACTAAAATCAGAACCGCAATACCCACACGAAGTTAATCCCTTCAAGGGAAAACACACTGTCTCTGTACGCGCGGAAAATATCAGCTTTGCTTACGGCAATCATCGACCCGTTCTGAAAAATGTCAACCTGACGATTCACAAAGGGCATAAAATCGCTCTGGTAGGTGCCAGCGGGGGTGGAAAATCGACCTTTGTGCAAGTCCTGCTGGGACTTTATCAACCACAACAGGGCGAAATCTATTTTGACGAACAAGCCGTAAGCCGCATTGGGCTGGATGTGGTGCGTGAAAATGTCGCTACGGTGTTGCAACATCCCGTCCTCTTTAATGAAACCGTCAGAATGAATTTAACCCTGGGACAAGACATCGCAGACGAAAAACTCTGGAACGCACTAAAAATTGCACAGTTGGAAGACGTTGTCAAAGAGCTTGAAAACGGGCTGGATACATTGGTTGGCAAACAGGGTGTACGCCTGTCTGGTGGACAACGTCAACGCCTCGCCATAGCACGCATGGTTTTAAGTGAACCCAAGGTCGTGATTCTGGATGAAGCCACCTCGTCACTGGACACAGAAACAGAAAAAAAACTGCATCAGGCACTTGCTGAATTTCTTCAGAAACGCACCACATTAATTGTGGCTCACCGCCTCAGTGCGGTACGTCAGGCAGATCATATCTTTGTTTTTGAAGACGGACACATTATAGAACAGGGAAGCCACGAAGAACTGATAAAAGGCAAGGGCCTGTATCATCGCCTCTATGGGTAATACCCATCCCCCCTGTTTTTGATATATTTTTGCGTAGCCCGTATGAAGCCTGCTGAATACGGGGAATATGTGCAACATATTCCAGCAGGTAGGGTCGGTGTAGCCTTGCGGAACCGACCATCGTAGCTCGAATCTGGTCGGTTGCGTAAACTTCACCGACCCTACAACTCTGTTCTCTGTCACCCATCCCCCCTGTTTTTGATATATTTTTTGTGGCAGGTGTTATCAAAGCTGTGTTTTGTAGGTCGGATTAGCCCAAGCGTAATCCGACAAAATCGTGGCACTATGTTGGATTACGCTACGCTAATCCAAGCTACGCATTCGAGTAAATCAACAGGTTTCAGCCACTACCTGTTTCTGATTTTTAGCAGGGTTTCGCAGCCTGATACTTTTGTATTTTTAATAACGGTTTGCGCATGGCTGCGAGATACTTTTCTGTCAACAGCTACACAAAAGTATCCAAAAGAAAGCCGCCCTGTTAACAAGCCGCAAGCGGTATCCGCTGATATCTGCGTTGCTCGGCTTGTTAAAAGGGCTTGTCGCAAGATTCTGTCACAGGCTTAGTCTTCTGCCTTCTGTCTTCTGTCCTCTATCTTCTGCCTTGATACAAATCCGGCTCGTTCTGCGGGCGTGTGCGAAACCATTTCATTTGCCACATATATTGTTCCGGGTGCTGTTTTATTAATTTTTCCAGGGCATGATTGAGTAATTTTGCATCGCTTTCAGGGTCGCCACCGGGGTAGTTTTTTAGGGGCGCAAGAACTTCTGTCCTGTATTTTTTCAGATCTGTGTCAAACCAGCAAAAAACAGGAAGAGCCACTGCCTTGCCCATTCTGGCAATGCGTGCCGTTGTTGTGAGTGTTGCTTTTTGCTTGCCAAAGAAAGGGGCAAACACGGCGTTTTTTATTCCCAGGTCTTCATCAGGCAGAAAAATCATCAGGCGTTCTGGAACCAGTGCCTTTACCAGCTTGCGCAGACCCTGGTCTCTTGAAACCACAAATTTGGCAAAGCGGCAGCGACCTTTGGCAATCATCCAGTCCATCAGTGCGTTTTTTGAGGTTTTATAAGAGCCGTAAATGGTGTAATGAGAACCTAATGCAGCGGGCGCAAATTCCAGCATTACGCTATGTGCCAGCAAGATCATAATACTTTGCCTGTTTTTTATTGCCTGCTCGATATGCTGCTTGCCCTCTATATCCAGCATTTTCGACAGACGGTGTTTGCTGGCAAAAAAAAGCAGGCTGTAATCAAGCATTGCGCAGGCGTACCACTGCATATTCTGCCGGATTAGGTGCTCTCGCTGTATTGCAGTTTGTTCAGGGAAAGCGATTTCCAGATTGGTTGCGATAATATTCCGGCGTTTTTTATTATTGGCATAGTTGTAATTGCCTATTTGACGACCCAGAGCATGACGCAAAGACACTGGAAGTTGAGCCAACACAAACATAAAACCCAGTAATAGCCACGACGACCAGTAGCGGGGGTGAAGCAGTGAAAGGCTAAAACCTATGCCGCATGATTCTGTATCATTTTTGGCTTTAGTTCTGGCTTTGCTCATTTTTTACAGCGAAATTGATATTCAATTTTGATTTCGGTAAGGCGTTGTTGAAGCCATTTGGCAGCTTTCTCGACATCAGGCTGCGATCCTTTTAAGCCAAAGTCGATTAAATTACCACGATGTTTCATGCTTGGCAGGCTGGACAGGTTTACCTCGGGAAAGCGCTCCAGAAGCTCTTCCATCAAATCCATAATGTGGCTTTCATGTACGCCCTTAATATCCCAGCGCCATTCAACATCAGGGGTTTTATTAAAGAGATGGGTGTAATAGGTATCCAGCACCCACTCCATCATTGGCCATGCCATATCAGGAAAGCCTGGCACAAAATGGTGCTGTTCAACTTTAAAGCCCGGAACCTGGTTGACCGGATTTGGAATAATACTGGCTTTTTCCGGTAATTCACTCATTTTGATACGGTGCGGATAGGCATCATCGGCAAAACGCTGTTCAATTAACTTTACAGCTTCAGGGTGTGCTACCAATTTTTGCCCAAAGGCTTTTGCTGCGCTGGCACGGGTGAGGTCATCAGGTGTTGCGCCAATTCCGCCAAAACTGAAAACCAGATCATCTGTGGGAATGGTTTGCTTCAGGGTTGCTACAATTTCTTCTTCACTGTCACCAATGATACGCACCCAGTTAAGCGACATGCCTCTGGCTTTCAGTAATTCTATGGCTTTTGGCATGTGTTTATCCTGCCGCAAGCCATTTAGAAGCTCGTCGCCAATAAGAATCAGACCGGTTTGCTGTTTCATATTTTGGCACCTTTGGCAATCGCCAGCTTTTTTGATGTTTGATTATTTTTTTCGACCACCGAGGCACTCCAGTCTTTGCTTGTTTCCTTCCAGCCCTGGGTGTGTTTCTGGATCAGGTCAGATAAAACGTGAATGTGTTCGGGCATATTATTTAACGCAGGAATGTAGTGATAGTTTTCACCCCCCGCATTTAAAAAATATTCACGGTTTTCACCATTAATTTCTTCAAGAGTCTCAAGGCAATCTGCCGGAAATCCCGGACAGATCACATCGACTGACTTGATACCTTCTGCCGCTAGTGATTTCAGTGTTTCATCAGTATAGGGTTTAAGCCATTCTGCCTTGCCAAAACGGGATTGAAAGGTAACTTTCCACTGAGTGTCTTTCAGATACAGTTTTTTTGCCAGCAAGCGTGCGCTCTTGTGACACTGGCAAAAATAAGGATCACCCAGATCAAGGTTGCGCCTGGGCAAGCCGTGAAACGACATGATCAGCATTTCGCCTGCGGTGTTTTTACGCCAGTGCTCCTTGACGCTTTTCGCAAGGCAGTCAATATAAGCGGGAAAATCATGGTATTGATTGATAAAGCGTAGCTCGGGAATCCAGCGCCATCCTGCCATTACCCTGGCGATTTCATCAAAGGTGGTTGCTGTTGTGGTCGCGGAATATTGAGGATAAAGCGGAAATACCAGAATCCTGCGGGCTCCCTTTTGCTGTAACGCTTCCAGCCCACTTTTGATAGAGGGATTCCCATAGCGCATGGCAAGCTGAACCTGTACCGGACCGCTGAAACGGGTCTCCATTTCCTGCTGTAACAGCTTGCTCTGTTGCAGACTAATACTCAAGAGTGGTGAGCCTTCATCAGTCCAGACTTTCTGATAGTTTTTGGCACTCTCCGCAGGGCGTTTTCTTAATACAAACCCATGTAAAATGGGGAGCCAGATGAGACGGGGTATTTCAACGACTCTGCGATCTGACAAGAATTGTGACAAATATTTGCGTACCGCAGAGGGCGTTGCTTCTTCCGGTGTACCTAAATTGAC
Organism: Thiotrichaceae bacterium; assembly: GCA_027008885.1. Classification (GTDB taxonomy): domain Bacteria; phylum Pseudomonadota; class Gammaproteobacteria; order Thiotrichales; family Thiotrichaceae; genus Cocleimonas. Next base: position 10,199 of record JALVDQ010000011.1, read on the forward strand.
CAGTAAAACACCCGTACATTCCATTTTTCCATGAAAAAATGAGTCATCCCCTTTAACTGAAGCCACAATACTTCCTCAACATGTCACTATCTCCTGCTTAATCTTAGTTATATTCTTTTCTCTCAGGAATCTCGTTTTTTGCTGGAGGCATCTGTAAAAAATAGCCATTCTCCTGCATTATTCTCATGACCTCTTTGGCTTCTGCCCTGACCAGTTTGCGATCTTCATTCAGATCAAATTCAAATGAAAAACTAAAATTACCAAGCAATTTGACCAGGGAATCAGGAACATCGTCAAAAACATCTTTTTCCCTTATGTAAAGATACATGCCAGGTTTGCTATTGCTACGATAGACAAAACAATTCATTTGACCACAGCTTTTTTAATCATTAAACGCAAGTGTTTGATATTGGCGACAGGAAATTCATTTTCAACTGAAATTTCACCCCCTGATTGCAGAAAGATACTGTTCTCGGAAACCCGGCTAATTCTGCCCTCAAGCAATTCATTTTTATTGGTAACCAGTTGCACGATGCGGTTCTTTAAGGTTTTTAGCTTGTCCACAGGCACCTCTTCAAAAGAAAGCCTGTAAAGCGCCCTGGCTGGCAACGCCTGTAATTCATTATCGTTTACGAGCCTTTGTATATTGGCAAAAGGCATGGCTGCCTCTTCCTCATCATCATTTGACGGACGTATAACGGTTGTTCCCACAATTTGCTTTGCTGTCTGGTTTACAGAGATGGATGGAGTAGCAAGAGCCGCATGCTGACTTCCGCCCTGTTGCCGAGCGGATACCTGATTATTTTTACCCACTCCCGAATTAAACAGGAGGCGCTTTATATTGGCATCCGCACCGAAAAACCAGCTTGCCGCAAAAATAGCAATCCCCAGCACGCTAATCATTAGTTTTTTACTGGTTTTATGCCATAAAGAAGGCACTGTCACAATGTTTAAAACAGGTAACACTGAAATAAGACCCGTGACAAAATGATGCCTGAATCCGGCAAGCACAAAAGCCAGGTAGCCTGTTAAAAAAAGTAAAACGCCGAGTCCGGCAGTTATTGTTAGTACTAATTCCATGCGTTTATTGTATCACCTCTTATCTGGCTTCTGTATGTTGAATTTTGCTATTCTGATAAAATTCTCAAATGAATCTTGCCATAGTTTATAGTCGAACCAATGATGGAATTGATGCACCACAGGTTACTGTCGAGGTGCATCTTGGTAATGGTCTGCCAGCATTCAGCATTGTTGGTTTGCCTGAAATGGCAGTCAGGGAAAGCAAGGACAGGGTGCGTGCAGCAATTATCAATTCAAATTTTGAATTTCCCGCGAAACGCATTACCGTCAATCTGGCACCCGCTGATATTCCCAAAGATGGCGGACGATTTGATTTGCCTATCGCGCTTGGGATTCTGGCAGCATCGGCACAGATTTCCGCGCAGGTATTATCCCAATATGAATTTATCGGCGAGCTTTCACTGGGCGGACAATTGCGTGCTGTCAAAGGTGTATTGCCAACCGCCTATGCTGTAAACCAGAGCAGACGCGCCCTCATTCTTCCTGAAGAGAATGCAGACGAAGCCGGGCTGATTAAAGAACTAACAGTTTATTCGGCAAATCACCTGTTGCAAATCTGCTCTCACCTGAATGGCATTGAAAAGCTCTGCCCCTATACACCAGCCAATATTTCTCACAAGCCAAGCTACAATCTTGATCTTTCTGAAGTAAAAGGTCAGTTTCAGGCAAAAAGAGCTTTGGAGATTGCAGCCGCAGGGGGTCATAATCTTCTTATGATCGGACCACCAGGCACTGGAAAAACCATGCTGGCTACTCGTCTGGCAACCATTTTGCCACCCATGACAGAAGCTGAGGCACTGGAGGCAGCAACGATTGCCTCTATCAGCGATCAGGGCTTTGATGCCTCAAGCTGGGGCTTGCGCACGGTGCGCGACCCACACCATACCTCATCCGGTGTTGCTCTGGTTGGTGGTGGCGCCAAGGTACGACCGGGTGAGATATCACTGGCTCATCATGGCATATTATTTCTGGACGAGCTGGTTGAATTTGATCGCAAGGTTCTGGATGTTCTGCGCGAACCCCTGGAAACAGGAAAAATAACCATATCCCGTGCAGCAAGACAGGCAAGTTATCCTGCCCAGTTTCAGTTAATTGCTGCCATGAATCCCTGCCCGCAGGGTTGTGATACCCATGCAAGCTGCCAATGTTCAGCAGAACAAAAACGCCGTTATCGTGAAAAACTCTCAGCACCCTTTCTCGACAGGATAGACCTGCAAATAGAAGTCTTGCGTCTGCCCCGGGAAGACCTCTTAAAACCTGGAAAGGGAGAATCCAGCAAACAGGTACGCAAAAGAGTGATTGCAGCAAGAGAGCGACAATTAAAAAGACAGAATAAAGCCAATCGCTTTTTGACTAACAGTGAAATAGAAAAGTATTGCCAGTTAAGCCCGAAAGATGAAGCACTACTGGCACAAATAATTGACAAATTCAAACTTTCCGCGCGTGCCTATCACCGCATTCTGAAAGTCGCCCGCAGCATAGCGGATCTTGAAGGAGCGCAACAGATACAAACAGTCCACCTCAGCGAGGTCATGTCTTACAGGGCAATGGACAGGGCGCAACAGGGTGCAGCATAACGCAACATAAGCAGGAAAGATCGTCAGGGAAGATAAATCACAATACTTCTTTTAACATAGCGATTATGGGGGTAGCGGCGTTTCAGCTTGTCTTTAATTGCAACCGCTTCTGACTTGTAGGAATAAGGTCCGATTCTTACCTTGTAAATAGGTCTGCCTCTTAACTCGGTTGACAGCACAAAGGCCGAATACCCGTCTCTGGCAAAATCATACATAAGCTGCTTTGCCTGCCTGAGATCACGGGTTGCCATCAGCTGCACCCCATAACCTGTATAATTCGGCTCACTGATTATGGTTTCTGTCACAGTGGTGGCAATAGAGGAAACCTTATTTTTGATGACCGCTCTTTTTTTAAAGGCATACAATATAAGCAGGATAACAGCCCCCGCGATCACCGCTATTGTGAACTTACTCAGCTTTCCATTTTGTTTTTTCATCATCATAAGTCCCTTCAATGCTCTTCCATTAGCACCTATAAGATAGAACGTCGCTTGTTAAAAATCAATGATTTGTATTATTAAGAGGCAATATTAGGAACAATTAGGGAAGAATAAGAATCTTCTCTGGTACTGGTTCTAAGTGCCCAAACAAAATTTCGTTTCCTGTTTTTTTGATAATCAAGGCATTACGGCGGGAGTATAGGAGCCTGTCCGAGCAATAACAAGAAGATCAGAAGACAGGGGCTAAATTATTAGATTAATTTTTAGCGGGTACTTAAAAAAACAGTGTAAATAAAAATGCCTCTTTGCGGGGAACAAAGAGGCATGGAGATTGAGATCGGTAGTCATTTTATTTTTATTTATTAGCTAAACTACTCTTTACCTCAGGTTTAACCAGGTTTTTACTTATGTGTGTAGTCGCATTTACTGACATAAGTAAAATTTGTAAACAGATAACTAACCGTATAATCCTGCTTAGTTACCTGTTATACCCTTCGTGCTTAAAAATATGCTCAGATTGAGGCATTATTAAGCACGAAGAACGTAAATAAAGTGTGTCTCCAAGCCGGGGAAAGCAAAGAGACACGTATGAGACTGGTAGTTATTTTATTTTTATTTATTAGCTAAACTACTCTCCGCCTCGGGGCCTACTAAATTCCTTTTCAAACTTCAGTTTGATTTTATTGTTGTTATTCCTTTTTTCTTATGTCTTTAGATATGCAAGCGCAATGCCAAGTTACCAAATAAGCAATCTATCTTATTGTATTTAATCAATTTTTAAGAATCTCAAGAGAGCAGAACAAGGATTGATTTATTGTCATAAACTGACACTTAATGACTATTAGTGTCAGCTTTAAACGCTACTTGAATGCCAGCACAAATTTAACTGACATCCACACAAAAAAAGACAAACAAAAGTATGGCACCATGCTGAATTAGGCACGCCAGTTCAATCAGTGCATTAGCAAAAATATATAAAAACAGGGGGGATGGGTGACAGAGGACAGAGGACAGAGGACGGAGGACAGAGGACAGAGGACAGAGGACAGAGGACAGAGGACAGAGGACAGAGGACAGAGGACAGAGGACAGAGGACAGAGGACAGACAAGAGTATGGGCACCATGCTGAATCAGACTACACCAGTCCAATCAGTGCATTAGCAACAAAGGACTGACAATAGTCAGTCCCCTGATGAGGCTAATTTAAGCTGCAATTGAGCAAATCAACAGGCTAAGCCATCGCTATCGTTTATTTCACTGTGGTTAGACCTAATATATTCCAGTCCTGCATTCCACCACGATAATATTTTATTTTCTCGGCTGGATAACCAAATTTTCTGAGTGCCGCGATACTGGCAGGCGATTGCCCACACCACATGCCATTACAGAACATCACCAGTGTTTTGGCATCGCTAAAATCAAAAACTTCAGAGGTATCACCATTTGCAATTGCCTCATCAACATCAACCTCATCTTTGCCTTGTTTTAGCTTAACTCCGAACTTGCCCATCATAATCTTCATAATACCTTCTGTGGTCGCTCCTTTCCTTGGCGTTAATTCAACCCACGAGATATTAATTGAGCCTGGAATCGTGCCTCTGGCAACCCAGTCGGGTGTACGCGAATCAACCAGCAGAATAGTCTTGTCACCATCGTGAATTTTCTTTGCATAGTTAATCACTTCAAGCTCACCAATGGTTTCTATGCCTTTTCCCAAACTCATGGGCTGAATGCAAAAGGGCGGACAGGGACGTGAGGTTTTCGCAAAAGAAGGATCAACATTTGCCAGATTATCCTGATTGCGCATAATTTTAACTTCTTTGCCATTATGCGTGACACTGACACTGGACAGCTCGCGCGTTATTCCAACAGGCTTTCCTTTGGCTATAACTGGATTGATGCTTAAAAGCAGTGCTGTAATCAAAGCGAAAAGCGATAATTTTGACAGCGTTGTTGCCAGCATTGTTGACAGTGTTGTTGATAGTGTTGTTGCCAGATTCATATAAGATTCCTCCTGATTATTAGCGGTTTCAGGCAATATTGCCTGTTTTGTTTCTTTATTTGGTAGCGGGTCAAACCCGTGTTTTGCAGGTCGGATTAGTCCAGGCGTAATCCGACAAAGCCGTGGCACTATGTTATGAGCTATGTTGGATTACGCTACGCTAATCCAATCTGCGCATTGGGTAAATCAACAGGTTTAAGCCATCACCTATTATTTTTCCAGCCAAAACGTAACCGGACCCGAGTTCACCAGGCTCACTTGCATATCTGCTGCAAACTCCCCTGTGGCAACCCTGCCAACTTTGTCACGCGCCAGATTCACAAAGATATCATAAAGCCTTTTCCCCTGCTCGGGTGGGGCTGCTGAAGTAAAACTGGGGCGATTGCCTTTTTTGGTGCTGGCTGGCAGTGTAAATTGGGGCACAATAAGCATGGCACCGCCAGAATCAAGCAGAGACAGGTTCATCTTATGATTCTGGTCTTCAAATATTCTAAAGTTTATGACTTTATCCAAAAGTTTTTGGGCATTTTCTTCGCTGTCGTTTTTTTCAACACCAAGCAATAATAAAATCCCTGCATCAATCGCGCCAACAACACGCTTATCGACTGTGACAGATGCTTCAGAAACGCGCTGAATCAAGCCAATCATTATGTCACCCGCAAATCTTTAAGCATATCGTTTCCAGCCTTGACCAAAGCAGTCGTAATACCTGCCTCGCTTGCCGAATGCCCTGCCCCCTGAACAATATACAGCCCGGACAATTCCCATGCCTTGTGCAGTGAAAATGCCTGCTGAATCGGACAGATCATGTCATAGCGCCCGTGAATAATATAGCCTGGGATATTTTTCAGGCGACTCGCATTATCAAGCAACTGATTCTCTTCAAGAAAACAGTCATGCATAAAGTAATGTGTTTCAATACGCGCAATGCTGAGTGCATTATGCGGATCACTAAAGTGCTTCATAATGGAAGAACTTGGCAGTAGGGTTGCGGTACGAGCCTCCCACAGCGACCATGCCTTGGCAGCCCTCATGCGCGCAATTTCATTATCGCCGTTAAGTCGCCGGTGATAAGCCTGCACTAAATCACCCCGCTCATCCTCTGGAATGGGCTGTATAAAATCCTCCCAGTAATCAGGAAAAAACTTGCTCGCTCCACCCTGATAAAACCACTCGATTTCCGCCTTGCTGGCAAGAAAAATCCCGCGCACAATTAAGCCCAGAACACGTTGCGGGAAGGTTTCGGCATAAACAAGTGCCAGCGTAGAACCCCACGAACCACCCGCCACAACCCACTGTGCAATATCCAGCTCCTTGCGGATTTTTTCCATATCTGCAATCAAATCCTGGGTCGTATTATTATGCAGGGAAGCGTGCGGATGCGAGCGCCCACAGCCACGCTGGTCAAACAGAATAATGCGATACTTTTCAGGGTCGAAAAGCTGACGATGATACGATTCGCATCCAGCCCCCGGACCGCCATGCAAAAACACCACCGGTATTCCCGCTTCATTGCCGCATTCTTCAACGTAGATCTCATGCTCATCATCCACTTTCAGGTAAAAATGGCGGTTTTCATGGATAGGTGGATATAAATCACTCATTGCTCTGGCTCAAAAATATATAAAAAAAGGGGGGGATGGGTATGATACCTAACCATAATAAATCTAACAATTTTGATCTTATTTTCTGATCTTCTGCGTTATTGCGTCAGTCATGTAGCTAGGAGCTTGTCCGAGAACTAGCTTCCAAAAAATGCGACCACAATATATAGTGTTTTCTTGATGCGAAAACCACTATATATTGATTGAAATTTTTAAAAACTTAGTTCTCAGACAGGCTCCTATGCTCCTTCTGCAATGCCTTGAATATCAAAAAATAAGAAACAAAATTTTTGTTGGATTAATTATGCTCAGGTACTTATGTTTATCATGCTATCATCATACGGATATGACAAATAATCGCAAATTAATCAATCCAATAACACTTCCCAAACGCTTAAAACGCTATGCGGGCAAGGCAATCAGTGATTATGCCATGATCCGCGATGGTGACCGCGTACTGCTGGGCTTGTCTGGCGGCAAGGATTCCTTAAGCCTGCTACACTTGCTGATCCACTTTCAGCGTCATGCACCGATTAAATTTGAAATCGCCGCCATGACGGTAGACCCGCAATCAGACAACTTTGACCCCTCACCACTCATCCCCTACCTGGCATCGCTGGGAGTCGAATACTACTACGTCAAGGAAAGCATTCTGGAAATGGCAGACAAGCACATGAGTGGCGACTCCTACTGCTCATTTTGCGCCCGTATCAAACGGGGAGTGATGTATAACACCGCCAGAAAACACGGCTACAACGTACTGGCTCTGGCACAACACCTGGATGATCTGGCAGAAAGTTTTTTAATGTCAGCCTTTCATGGCGGCAAGCTAAAAACCATGAAAGCGCATTACCTCAATGATGCCGGAGACGTGCGCGTCATCCGCCCACTGGTTTATACCAGAGAACGCATTCTTGCCAGCTTCGCCAAACAACAGAACCTTCCGGTAATCGAAGAAAACTGCCCCGCCTGCTTCTCAATGCCCACTCAGCGCGAACACATGAAACAACTACTGGCAAAAGAAGAACAATCCGCACAAAACCTCTTCGGCAGCCTGCTATCCGCCATGCGCCCCCTAATGCGGCAAGGAATGCCTGAAAATAATAACAGCAAATAATACCCATCCCCCCTGTTTTTTACACATTTTTGCGTAGCCCGTATGAAGCCTGCGGAATACGGGGAATATGTGCAACATATTCCAGATGAGCAGGCACATTATTGTTTAATAGAAAAGCCGATTGTTTCTGATTTTGAGCAGGGTTTCGCAGCCTGATGCTTTTGTGTTTTTAATAACGGTTTGTGCATGGCTGCGAGATACTTTTCTGTCAACAGCTACAGAAAAGTATCCAAAAGAAAGCCGCCCTGTTAACAAGCCGCAAGCGGTTCCCTGCGCTACTCG
>JALVDQ010000012.1 GCA_027008885.1 Thiotrichaceae bacterium
TATCACGGCTTTCTGTTTTCCAGCCAAGTTCTCGTCCGAGTATGTCAACAGCGATGGTGTTACCCACATCCGCTGCTGTTGTCACGACGGGCGTTGCACCCAGAATCTCTGCCAGCTTAATCGCAAATTCATTAGCACCACCGATATGCCCTGATAAAACGGGAATCACAAACTGTGCGGCATTATCAACCACAATCACGCCCGGGTCAGTTTCTTTGGACTTTAGATGATCGGCAATTAAACGCACCACACCACCTAGCGCCACTAAAAAGATAATCTGGTCATAATTTTCAAACAGCTTGCCAATATGCTGCCTGGCAGGTAGTGAAATTATATTCACCGTATTGGGTAGATCAGAGACTAAATCGCTAAACTTCTCGGTGACAAAAATATCAGCACCGGGAAGTTCAGCGGCAATGGTCGCAGCCTTGCTTGCACCACTTTTAGTGATAGCAAGCAAGGCAACGGAGACTTTTTTTGTATCAGTCGTCATGCAATCAAGCTTCTGCGTGATAAAGACGAGTTGTTACAAAATTGCTGTTTTGCAAACGATCCAGTGCTTTTGCACCTGCAAGAACGGCAATATCAATTACAGGCTCAAGTAATACAATGGTTGCATAGGCAACGGCAAATGTGCCAACCGCAGCCAGATTTTCTGCGCCAAAACCTTGACCATAAAGCGCCCAGAAAGCCACCCAGGAAATAATACCGCCTTGATAAGCCAGTGAAAGTTTGACTGTTTGTGCATAGCTCAGGTCTTTGTAAGCCGTTGTTTCCGGGATCACTTTTTTGGCAATTATTGCCATCGTATAAAGTGGTACTAACAACGTGGTGACATTAATTGTGTAGTTTGGCAGATCAAAGGGTGCAAAAAACAAGCCTTGAATTAATAATCCTGCTGCAAGCCCAATGCCCGCTGGTGCTAATCCAAAAATAAGGAACAGCGTTGAGCCGAGTATCAGGTGCACTTCTGAAACACCCACAGGATGATGCGGAAGAACCTCAAAGAACGTCAATACCAATAAAGTGGTCACTAATGTACGCACTGCCATAGAAATGATGCCTTTATCCTTGATCTCATCCCACGAGCGTTTGGCAAGATAGCCAAAGGCAGCGGCAGCAGTGCCGTAACTCAAAATCATTTTTGCGCCTTCTACAACGCCTACTTCAATATGCATAATATACTCCTTTTGCTGTTTTGATTGATTCTGGAAAAATATGTAAAAAAGGGGGGGATGGGTATGTTGTATATACCCATCCCCCCTGTTTTTTAACTATTTTTCCCTTTCTTTTTGCGACAGCCACGCACGATTTCCATGCGTTGGCGGTGCGGATTGTGAATTATAATGAGAGATAAATAATTCACCGTTTGGCCTTTTAAGTCACGAATATCTGTAATCACTCGCTCCTCTGGCGTACCTGCCTTTTCAATAAACCGGCAGCCATCAACCATCTGGTGTTTTTCTGCCAGTTCAATAATGTCATCCAGTAAAGGCTTTACCTTGAGTAACACCAGGGTATCAAAGTCAGCCATTAGTTTTTCAATCCATTTCACGCCGTAACCTGCGGGGACAACCGCCATCGTGTCATCAACTTCAACCAGACTGTCATCTGCATTTGCCGCAGCTGCATTAAACGAACTTACGCCTGCGATTGTCTGGGTTTGAATTTGTGGCTGTTTGGCAAGCACTGTGCGTTTTAAATGCCCAAAGGTTGAATAGGTTGAAGCATCACCTTCAACCAGAAACACAACATCTTGACCTGTGGCTAAAACGTCCAGGACTTTGTTTGCTGCCTTATCCCGGTAGCCTGCAAGTTTTTCAGGGTCATGCGTCATCGGAAAGATCAAGGCAGTGCTAGCTTCTGGCAAGCTAAAACCTGCACGTAAAGCTATTTCAAGGGCGAAGCTATCTGCACCTTTGCGCCGCACGGGATAAGTCCAATGTGCATCACTGCTCAAGACCTTATGCGCTGCAAGCGTGATTAAATCAGGGTCACCAGGACCAAGGGATGCGCCGATTAAACGTCCGAATGTTGTCATTTTGATACCTGCTGTTTTTCAATAAGAGTCGATGCCGTGACAATAAACACGGGGTTTTCTGCTTCGAGCCGGTGCATCTTCAGAATGGGTTTGCTGCGTGAAATATGCATTTGAATGTAATTCCACTCTATGTTTTCAATATTTTTGAGCGTGTCACATGCCGTTTGCAGATTTTCGAGTGTTATAAAATTCATCACCAATCTGCCTCCGACTTTCAAACGCTGTAAACAAAGCAGGATAAGCTCAGCCAGGTTCCCCCCTGAGCCGCCAATAAAAATAGCATCGGGGTCTTGCCAGTTTTCCAGTCCTTGCGGTGCTTTACCCAGTTCTATGTGATAATTGCCGGGCGTGGGTAGCACAGCTGATGCGTATTTATTTTTTAGAACGATGTCGTAATCTGCCTGATTTTTTTCAATCGCATAAACATAGCCATCAGCGCAGAGTTGTGCGCATTCCAGACCAATTGATCCAGAACCTGCACCAATATCCCACACAATACTGTCATGTCTTAATTGCATTTTTGCCAGTGAAACCGCACGTATCTCTTGTTTAGTGATAAGCCCTTTATTACCCGCCATGCGTTGCTCATATTGGTCATCATAGACACCCATTAAAACAGGTTTTTCAGTCTTATTGCTGCGTTTTAGTATGACTAGGTTAGGCTCATCATAAACATAGCTTTGTGCCTGTTCCATGCTTAGCCAATCACTTGTTTTTTCATTTTCTGTGCCTAAGGCTGAGGCGATAATCATTTCAAACTGGTCGCCCAGGGTTTCAATCTCCAGCATTTTAGCGATACGCTTAGGCGAGTTTTCCGGGCTGGTGTAAACAACAATTAAATCATGTTTGTGGCAGGCTCTTAAAAGCGGGCGCATGCCATGATCATAAGGCGCAGCAGCAGACCAGTCACCCATATCTTTGCTATGAACAGAGCAAATTTTAATGTTCTGCCAGGCTAATCCAAGACGGGCAAAAGCCAGCTGAAACATGCTGATATTCGGAATAAAATGACACTGTTCAATGCCCAGTTTTTTAACCAGATAAGAGCCAATACCGTGACACAATGGATCACCCGTTGCTAAAACCACCACCTGTTTATTTTCATCCAGAGCAGTTTGCACCCACCTGGGTACATTAAGAATATTGCCGCTAAAATCTTTTTTCTCTGCGGTGTCTTTTAGCAAATGCCTGATTGTTGCCATAAAACGAGGGCTACCTATAAGCACATCAGCATTTTGCAGGATATTAATTGCTGTTTGGTTCAGACTTTTTTCGCCATCTTCCAAAATGCCGATTACCGTACATTTTTGTTTCTGCCGGGCTATTGTTTGTGTCATATCTTTTTCTCACAGGTGTTTTTCTGCCGGGTACTAGCCTCACAAATATTCTGACTGGCCTCGGTAATTTTATTACCTTCAAAATCACAAATAAGAATACGCAGATTAAATTGCTGCGGATATCGTTCTGTCAGGGTTTTAATAACACGTTTGGCAAGTGCATTATAAAAAGGCATTTGAATGCCCAGTTGCTTCATTTTTTCACTACCAAAACGAGCTGTTTCAGCCTGTTTAATTTCTTCAACAACTTTATCAGGTGCGCCTGCTTCTTTAGCCAGACTCGCAACTAAATTCATATCAACAGGGTTGCGCCCTGCGTGTGTCATGGTTTCGCCCTGGGCTATTTTTGTCAGCTTTCCGACCATGCCACCAATCACGATATTTTTGATTTTTTGTTCTATGGCAGTTTCAAGTGCATAGCTTAAAAAATCCCCCATTTGCACAAAGCAACTTTGCGGCAGTTCGGGCAGTTCGCGCATGACAAATTTTTCGGTGCGCCCACCTGTGGTTAAAACAACTGTGTCATGCCCTTGTCTTGCTGTAACTTCAATTCCCTGGATAACACTGGCACGAAATGCGGCAGTAGACCAGGGATGCACTATTCCCGTTGTCCCTAAAATCGAGATTCCACCCAAAATGCCTAAACGTGCATTTAACGTGCGTGTTGCCAGTCGCTCACCATCAGGTACACTAATCGTCACCGCTAAACCGTGTTTCTTTAAAAGTTTCGCACCTGCAATGCGCACATTTTCTTCAATATATTGGCGTGGTTTGGGATTTATCGCAGGACCTCCCACTTCAAGCCCCAAACCTGCTTGAGTCACTGTGCCAACGCCTGTCCCGCCTTTTAAAACAAAGGTATTAGCCTGCCCTTCCAGCAGTTTCACATCTGCCGCAATCACGGCATTATGCGTAACATCAGGATCATCGCCTGCATCTTTAATCAGTTCAGCATGTGCCTGATTGTTCTTTAGTGATGAGGCATGTACTTTAAACTGCACCTGATTATTCTCTGGCAACAAGCAATCTATCACCTTGGGGATTTTTCCCGTAAGCAGACCTACCGTTGCAGCTCGCGCGGCAGCTGCTGCATTCGCGCCCGTCGAGAAACCTTTACGGCTACCCCGGGACTTGCGTGTGCGCTTTTTAGGTATGTTGCTGGTGCTTGTCATCTAATTGCCAATAGGTGGTCGTTGCACTTCAAAGTTGAATCCACCCTCTATGATGATTACTTTTAGAGTTTTTACCCATCCCCCCCTTTTTTTACATATTTTCCATTTTTTCAATGGATAATTGATCAACTGGAGGAGTATTGGCATTTTTTAGTTTGATTGATTGCTTTCTGCCAACGCCAGCAAGGCATGTATGGCAGATACTACAAGCGTTGTTCCACCTTTGCGCCCACGGGAAATAATCCAGGGGATGTTTTCAATTTCTGCCAGTGCATCTTTGGATTCTGCGGCTGAGACAAAGCCAACAGGCATTCCGATAATAATAGCCGGTTTTACGCCTTCTTCGACGATCATGCGCTTGAGTTCCAGGAGTGCTGTTGGCGCATTACCGATACCAACAATGCCATTGTTTAGCAGGCCTTTTTGCTGGGCTTTACGCATTGCTTGAACGGCACGTGTTGTGCCTTCATCTTGTGCTTTTGCAATCACATCTTCATCTGAAATAAACTGGTGGGTGCTTACGCCAAAATGGCTTAAGCGTGGTTTTGATAAACCCACACAAATCATTGCGACATCGGCAACAATTGGGCGACCTTGGCGAATTGCTTCTATGCCTGCGTTTATGGCATCAGGATGAAACTCCGCAAGCCCATTAAATTCAAAATCAGCGGTGGCATGTATCATGCGGCGAACAATTTGCCATTGATCATCGCTATAGTGATGTTCACCTGCTTCTTGTGTGACAATATCAAAAGAGCTGTGCTCGATCTTTCGTCCTGCTTCAGTGAGCTGTTCTGTAACGGTGTTACTACTCATAGTTAGTCTCTGTTTTATCAATTAATCAGTGGTGGTGATGGTGGTGAGCATCGGGATCAATATCCAGAAACTCTGCTTTTTCATGGTTTTGTAAAACCGCTTCAACACGCTGGCTTAGCACCTCAAATATCTCAGGTTCAAAGCCAAAATAACTAGAGTGTGCAAAAGCAATTTGTGGATACTGCTGCTGTAAGCGCGCTATTTGTCTTTGAATGCGCTTTATCAAGGTGCCATCAAACAGGTACATTGGCAGAATGATTATTTGTTTCATCCCCAATATTGCCTGACGTTGTACAACGGTTTCAAGCCTTGGCGTGGTGACTCCTGTGAAAGCAATATCGACCAGTTCATGCTGTGTTTCTTCAAATAACCAACGGGCAATTTTACTAATTTCACCATTGGCTTTGCGATCTGATGAA
>JALVDQ010000013.1 GCA_027008885.1 Thiotrichaceae bacterium
TTTTAAAAATAAATCCGGAAAGCCAGGACTCTGACTTTCCGGATAACTGCGGCTTATATTAAGGTCTGGCTTTATGCAAAATAAATCCGTACAAGATTAGAGGTAATTTTGACCTGATGGAAATTTGAGCACCACTGATGAGCGGTGCTTAATCAGAGACCAGATAAATCCATCACTATCGCTACGACTCATATTCCCAGGCAGGTTCTAATAAGGTAGAATCGGATGTCCTTTAAAACCCTGGAAAACTATGTTTATCTCAAATCTGGAAATCATGACGGGTAAAAAAGTCATTAAACATTTAGGGCTTGTACAGGGGAGTTCTGTGCGGGCGAAACATGCCGGAAAAGATATTATGTCGGGCGTTAAAAATATGTTTGGTGGCGAGTTAACCGCTTATACCGAGTTATTGCAGGAATCCCGCGAAGAAGCTACTGAGCGCATGATAAAACAGGCGGAAGCGATTGGCGCGAATGCGGTGCTGAATGTACGCTATTCGACCTCCAGCATCACTGCGGGTGCAGCCGAAATCTATGTTTACGGTACAGCGGTTATTCTTGATAATAGTGTAGACAGCTAAAGCCATGGAACAACTTTTAATCACAATGATTCTGGTGACACTAGGTTACTTTTTTGGCAGACGCGCAGAAAAAAAGCACATTAAAAGCATTATAGAACGTGAACAGGTGTTGAATAAACTGCCTGCCATGGCGAGCCGTTTCCCGCCACAGGATGGTGAATACCAGCAGCAACTGGTTTCCGGCAGCGTTGTTATTGCCAATGATTATTTTAAAACCTTTGTGGCAGGTTTGCGTAACCTCTTTGGTGGAAAAATCAGTACCTATGAAACACTGCTGGATCGCGCCAGGCGTGAAGCCGTTTTGCGAATGAAACAGGAAGCACAGCAGCACCAGGCAGAGCTTATTTTTAACGTCAAATATGAAACCTCGAATATTTCAGGTCAATACAATAAAAAAATGCCTGTGATAGAAGTTCATGCCTATGGCACCGCATTAATAAAATCTTAACAAGTATTTTATGTATAAAAACCCAAAAATACCTGAAGGCATAAATAGCAGCAAGGAACACCCCTTAAAAGAATTTATTATACTCCTTTCAGGAGCTGTTTTACTTGTCATTATAGCCTCATTAATTCTTGGTTTTTCAGGTAGTTGGCTTGCAGGTAAAATTCCGTTTAGTGCAGAAACCAAAATTGCCAGCCTCTATGATGTTTCCCAATTTACGGATTCTGAAGATCACCCAAAGATCACACAATATCTACAAAATTTGGCAGACAAAATCAGCAAGGCGCAAAACCTGCCCGAAGAAATGAAAATTACCGCGCATTATATGGATAGCGACACCATTAACGCCTTTGCCACACTTGGCGGCAATCTGTTTATCTACCGTGGTTTGCTGGAAAAAGTAGCGAATGAAAATACTTTGGTGACACTTTTGGGGCATGAAATCGGGCATGTAAAATATCGGCATCCGATCAAGTCACTGGGACGCGGTGTTGCAGTGAGCATCGCTATGTCAACAATCACAGGCAGTACGGATTCCCAGGTTCTGGGAGAAGCCGGCTTGTTAACAGTTTTGAAATTTAGTCGTGAAATGGAACAGCAGGCTGATGAAGAAGCGATATCAACATTAAATACGCTCTATGGGCATATTAATGGGGGTGCCGCACTTTTTAAAATATTTCAGAAAATGCGTGAAGATATGGAAACAGGAGAAACACCAGAACTCTTTAGCACTCATCCGCTGGATCAAAGCCGCATTGATCATTTTTCGGAAATGGCAAAAAAGAACCACTGGCGTGAGACTGGAGAATTAACGCCACTGCCTGATTTTTTTCAAAAAGAATTGTAACTACTCGGCTTGCCCTCTATTTTGCCAATAGCTGCGTTAAAAGTGCTCATTTATACTTATAAACTACGCGCTTTTGCCTTACTCTTGACAAAAATAATGCACTCTAATTGTGAAGTTAAATTCTTAACCGTGAAGAGTATATAATGCTGAGTTTATTATTGCGCCATCCCTTAGCTTGAAGTAGCTGAACTTAACACAATAAACCCGATATGAAATTTATTAAATATATTACTGCCATCCTGTTTTACTACCTCTTCGGTCACAGTCTTTTTATGGGCTTTATCGGGCTACTCGTTGGAAGCTTCATAAGCTTCAAGCTTTCCGGCGGGTTAATTGGACAGCTCAGCGGCTTTGGCAATGTTGGCGGCATAACGGGTATCAAAACCGAACGTCAATCAGTCTTTTTTAAAACAGCCTTTACATTGATGGGGAAAATCGCCAAGGCGGATGGACGCGTCTCGGAACAGGAAATTGCCCATGTAGAAAACTTTATGGCACAGCTCAATATGAGTGCGAGCCACCGCAAACAGGCAATCAGTTATTTCAAGACAGGAGCACAGCCTGACTATAATATTGAACCATTGCTACAGGAATTTAACGCGGCAACGCTGAGCTCTCCAAATTTAAAGCAGATGTTGATGATTTATCTGCTACGGGTTGCCGTGGCTGATGGACAACTGCACCAGAATGAAACACAGGTAATGCACCAGATTGCCAGACAACTGGGTTTCTCTGAAGAGGCTTTTGCACAGCTTATGGCAATGATCCAGGGACAGGATCAATTTGCAGGCGGTGCTTATCAACAGTATAACAGAGCTGGCAGAGGTTCTTCTGCGGGTAGTAGCTATACTTCCGAAAGCGCAATTGATGCGGCTTATCAGGCTCTTGGTGTCTCCAAAGAAAACAGCGATGCGGAAATTAAAAAAGCCTATCGCCGTCTGGTGCGTGAATATCATCCAGATAAGCTCATGGGGCAGGGTTTACCGGAAGCAATGATAAAAGAAGCCACTGAACGCTCACAAGAAATACAAGCTGCTTATGATTTAATCAAAAAAAATCGTGGAATGAAGTAGAATGTAGCCTATCAAGTTATTTTACTTGGAACTATTTGGTCGTATTTAACTCAATAGGTTAAATACAAAAGGCAATAATAATAAAAATATTCATTATATATGTACGATACGGGGTTTAGAAAATGGGGAAACTAGGCTTTAGTGACGCGCGACATTTAGTTGCACGCACTGGAATGGGCGCAGAGTGGGGGACAATTCAGCGCTATCAAAATATTTCAAGGCAAAAAGCGATTCATCATCTGTTAAATAATCGTGATATGCATCTGGCGCAGCCTCCGCGCATGAGTTCATGGAATAAAATGGTCAACCTGCGCAGCAATATGCAACGCAAAAAAATGGTCAGGCGCATTTCCAGGGTTGAAGGCAAAAAATTGCAGGACTGGTGGGTGAACCACATGCTCACTACACGCTCTCCGTTTCTGGAGCGTATGACACTTTTCTGGCACAACCACTTTCCATCATCAATTGACAAAACTCAGCAAGCCAGCTTTCTGCATCAACAAAATCTGCTCTTGCGCAGGCACGCACTTGGCAACTTTGGCAAAATGCTGCACGCCATCGCCAAAGACCCTGCGATGCTGGTTTACCTTGATGGTTACAAAAGCACCAAGGATGAACCCAATGAAAATTTTGGGCGCGAGCTACTGGAGCTTTTTACCATTGGCATTGGTCACTACAGCGAAAAAGATATGCGCGAAGCAGCACGAGCCTTTACCGGCTGGGGGATTGAT
This sequence comes from Thiotrichaceae bacterium, assembly GCA_027008885.1. Taxonomy (GTDB): domain Bacteria; phylum Pseudomonadota; class Gammaproteobacteria; order Thiotrichales; family Thiotrichaceae; genus Cocleimonas. Next base: position 3,677 of record JALVDQ010000013.1, read on the forward strand.
GATCATAGCGGGCGCTATGTCTTTCGTGCAAAAGATCACGATCACGGCACCAAGACATTTCTTGGCAAACGTGGCAATCTGAATGGTGACCACATCATAAACATTCTGCTCAAACACCCGCGTACCGCAGAGCGCATTGCGGAAAAAATGTGGCATGAATTTATCAATGTTTCCAACCCGGACAAACGTGTCACCAGACAATGGGCGCAGGTTTTCAGGGCATCAAACTACGACATTCCTACCCTGCTGAAGGCAGTGTTCAACAGCCCCGCCTTTTGGGCAAAGGAAAACCGTGGCGCATTAATCAAATCACCGATTGATCTGACCATTGGAACACTACGCGCCCTGCCCTATACACCCAACAGACTGGATATTGCGCATAACCTCAGTATTATGGGACAGGGTGTTTTCGCCCACCCCAGCGTCAAAGGCTGGGCAGGAGGCAAAGACTGGATAAGTACGCAGTCACTTTTAATACGCAGCTCACTGATGACCAGTCTGGCGCGTGGCAATTTGAATGAGCGTCACTACAAAAGCAAAGTCGCGCAAATGTTGCCAAACATACCTGCCAATAAAATGCGCGAATGGCTATTGGCTATCCCCCCCTTGCAGGCAGCACCACAGAAACCCGGGGTACAGCGATTGGCGAGAGCACTGGTTCTTGATCCTGCTTATCAGGTGGTTTAAAAAAATATATCAAAAACAGGGGGGATGGGTATTGGTTTGCCAATGTTTGTCAAACTGCAACCTTATCCTCCGATTAATGGGGACATTAAAAAATGGATCGTAGAGACTTTTTAAAATACGCGGGCTTTGTTACCGCATCAGGCACAGTACCGCTTCTTACGCCTGAAATGTTATTCGCGGCAAATAACCAGCGGCAAAACCGTATTGTGGTGCTGGTGGAACTCAAGGGCGGTAATGATGGCTTTAATACACTGGTTCGCTTTAAGGATGAACTCTATTACAAATACCGTCCGCGTATTGCCATAAAGGAAAGACAGGTACTTAAACTAAATAAGGAAGTCGGTCTGCACCCACGCATGAAGGCGCTCATGCCACTCTGGAATGCAGGTCAAATGGCATGGATTGAAGGAGTCGGCTATCCTGATCCGATTCTTTCCCATTTCCGCTCAATTGATATCTGGGATTCTGCCTCCAGCTCAAACCAGTATATCAAGGATGGCTGGCTTTCCCGGGTACTTCCAAAATACAAAAAAGGCTTGCACGGAATTGCACTGAACAAGGGTCAGGCAGAACTGGGACCACTTGCCAGTCAAAATCTGAACAGCGTAACAATGCAAAACCCGCGAACCTTTTTGAAACAGATCAGGCGCATTAACGATGTCAGACCAGTCCATCAAAACCCGGCGATTGCACACATTAGTCAAACGCAGCATCAATTGTTTAATGTGGGAGAACAGATCGTTGAACGCATGGGACGCAGAATAAAACATTCTGGCGTAAGATTTTCAAAAGGAGTCCTCGGACATAGCCTCGAATCCGTTGCCGAAATGATTATTAACGGCGTAGACGCGCCCGTTTACAAGGTAACACAAGACGGTTTTGACACACACTCGGGACAACGTGGAGCACAGGATAACGGGCTTTACCACCTTGCAAACGGACTGGCATCATTCCATCAGGCAATGCAGCGAACAGGATTATGGAACAATGTATTAGTCGTCACCTATTCTGAATTTGGCAGGCGCGCAAAAGAAAATCGCGGTGGCGGAACCGATCACGGCACCGCATCATCACACATGATCCTGGGTGGCAAGGTACGCGGTGGCATCTACGGCAAACACCCTAACCTTGCCCGTCTGGATGGCAATGGAAATGTGCATCATACTACTGACTTCAGATCCATATATGCGACTCTGGCACAACGCTGGTGGGGTCAAGCCAGCCCCTGGAAGGGACACAAACTGATTCCGTTTGTTTAATTAAGGTCACTAATTTTTTCAAAAGCCTGTTCAGGGAACCGCTAGGAGCCTGTCTGAGAATATGAGTCGTAGCGAGGGAAAGCTGATTTGAGCTAGATTTTTTATCAATTTGAGGCGAATAGTTGTTCTATTTAACGAAAATTGAGGGAAAATCTAGCCAAA
>JALVDQ010000014.1 GCA_027008885.1 Thiotrichaceae bacterium
TCCGCCAAAAATATTGATGATGGGAGCAGCCCTGGGATTGGCCCTGTCTACTCGCAAGACATAATCACGGGTGGCTTCTTGTGCCTTTGATGCGCCATCGTTATACAGCGAACGTACTCCGGAAAAGGTGCCGACTATGTCTTTTGCTGTTATTTTATGCTTGAAGTAGCCATTCGCAGACTCACATAAATAATCAATTTCTTCTTTGGTAATATGGGTTTTGCGTGGATCACCCTGATATTCATGGTCAGTTGTGCCAATTAGGGTAAAGTTATCCTGGTAGGGAATTGCAAAAATAATGCGATTGTCCCTGTTTTGAAAGATGTAGCATTTTTTGTGTTTATATATTTTGGGAACAATAATATGGCTACCCTGTACCAGGCGAATATTCTTGACTTTTGTGGATGGGTTTAGTGTTGCAAGAACCTCGTCAGCCCAGGGACCACTGGCATTAATCAGAACTTTGGCTGTGATCCCGGTTTGTTTTCTGCTGATCTGGTCTTCCACGGTTATATTCCAGAGACCTTCTTTGGTTTGCATTTTGATGCATTTGCTGCGTGTATTTATGCTGGCTCCGCGTTCGGCAGCATCCAGTGCGTTAAGAATCACAAGACGGGCATCGTCTACAGCACAATCTGAATATTCAAAGCCTTTTTTATAGTTCTGGCTTAAAGGTTCTCCTGCCTGATCTGTTTTTAAGTCGAGCGTCGTTGTCGCGGGTAATTTTTTTCTTCCGCCAATATGATCATACAGAAACAAGCCCAGACGCAGTAGCCAGGCAGGTCGCAAATCCTTGTGATGAGGCAATATAAAGCGCAGGGGATGAATGATATGCGGCGCAATCTTCCATAATATTTCACGTTCTGTGAGTGCTTCATGCACCAGGCGAAATTCATAATATTCAAGGTAACGTAAGCCGCCGTGAATAAGTTTGGTTGACTGGGAAGAAGTCCCGCTTGCAAGGTCACCGGACTCACACAGATAGACGGAATAGCCCCGACCTGCGGCATCACGAGCAACACCGCAACCATTGATACCGCCTCCAATGATAAAGATATCGTAATTGTTCATTGTTATTATTCCACGTTATTTTTATACAACAGCAACAATTTATTTGCTTTGAGTGTAGTCTTAAAAAAGATAAAGTGGAAAGACAGTGTAGAGTTGTTTGTTCTTTTGGTTGTGATTTGATAACAATTATCGGGTTTCCAGATCATATAATGTCATGTCACCTTCCAGGTTTAAGTGCATCGCATAGGCATTGGGAACTCGTGCAAGAATATAGGCTGCCATAAGTGTACCTGTTTCCTTATTATCATTTTCAAGGGCAGTTAAAATTCGGTCAGAGACTATTTGACAGCGTTGCAGCGTATCAGGCTTCTCTACCCAGGTACGGCTCATCTGGTAGCCCTGATCCATATCTCTATCCAGCATGTCGAAATAATCAGTTGCGTCTTGAATAATTTCATCGGGAACATTGATGTCATACTCGTGTTCATCAACAAAGATTTTTAGAATCATAGATCATTCCTGAAAAGAGAGATAAATTGAAAGTTATTTATGGGGAGTTTATAACGTATTGGTACGCTGATAAATTGTATTGACGCTAAATCCATCAATACAACGCGGTCAGTGTACTAGATTATTTTTATGATAGAAACCATTAAAGCTCAGGATTTGATCCAAATTGTCATTTTTGCATCTATATTTGCTTTTTTATTTTTAAGGATTGCTAATTAGCTATTGTGCTTTTATTGTTGTACTGCCTCTATCGGACAGACTCCTAATGCTTACTTATTTTATAGTGGGATAACAATATGCTATTAGCCATAAAAAATGTGTTAAATCAAAACCAGTTAAAAGTCATCAGAACATTACTAAAAAATGCTGAATTTGTAGATGGAAAATTGTCAGCAGGAAAGGAAGCAAGCCAGGTAAAGAATAATTTGGAGCTTGATCAGCAAAGCCCCCTGCATGAACAGCTTAATCAGATGGTCATGCCAGCTTTATTAAATCACCCTGAATATCAGGAGTTTGCCTTTCCGCTAAAAGTTGCTACCCCGTTTTATGCGCGTTACACAGAAGGAATGACTTACGGCTTTCATGTGGATGATCCGATCATGGGTCCTATGAATGGGCGTTATCGCACGGATGTGTCGACTACTATATTTTTGAATGATGAGTATGAAGGCGGCGAATTGGCAATAAAAACATCCTATGGAGTGCAGCGTCTGAAATTAAATGCGGGCGATGCGGTTGTTTATCCATCGACAAGCTGGCATCAGGTTGATCCGGTTACTCAGGGTGAACGCCTGGTTGCCGTCATCTGGGCACAAAGCATGATAAAAGACCCACTACAGCGTGAACTTCTGCATGAACTGGGGCAGGCAAGAAATATTTTGATTGATGAGCGCGCAAAATCTGATGAAACTGCCCATGTGAGCAATGTGTATGCCAATTTGCTCAGACGCTGGAGCGAGTTATAAGTACCCAGACAAAATTTCGTTTTCTGTTTTTTGATATTCAAGGCAATAACGAAGAAGATCAGAAAACAGGGGCTAAATATTTAGCTTGATTTTTAGCGGGTACTTGAGTCTTCAAGCTCTATCGCAATCTTTCGAGATGCGGCAAAGTCGGTTTTACCACTGCCCAATTTGGGTACAGCATTTACGTTCGTGATCTTTGCCGGAATCATTAAAGGGTTCATTTCAGATTCAAGCAGTTTTTGCTTTATCTCTTTGGCTGTCATGTCGTTGGCAATGAGTAAAATGACCTTTTCGCCTTTTTTGTCATCAGGAAGATTGACTGCGACCAGATCAAGATCAGGATCGCCTCCTAGTGCTTTGCGGATGCTCTCCTCGACAGCAGACAGGCTAACCATTTCTCCTCCCAGCTTGGCAAAACGTGAATAGCGATCTACGATAGTTAAAAAGCCGTCACTATCAAGATGTCCCTTGTCGCCACTGCGATACCAGCGTTGCCTGTCCATTTCTACAATTACTTCGGCTGTTTTCTCGGGGTCATGCAAATAGCCTTTCATAACCTGTGGACCGCCAATCAGGATCAGACCATCCTCACCGGTAGGTAACTCTTCCAGTGTATCGGGGTCGACAATTCGAAAGCTGGTTCCAGGCAAAGGCATTCCCACCGTTCCAAACTTGTTTCCCTGCTGTGTTTTCCAGTAATTTGTGTCAAGTTCATCAGGAATGTTGACACTGGCAACAGGTGAGGTCTCAGTTGCACCATAGCCTTCAAGAATGGGTTTGTTGAATTTCAGCGTAAAGGCTTCTCTGGTGTCAGGATTAAGCCGTTCGGCACCAGCAATAACCATTCGCAGTGACTTTAACATGAGAGGATGTACCTTGCGATTCAAGGTATACAGACGTAAAAACGTGGATGTACCAAACAGCAGGGTTGCCTGATTTCTGGCGATACCTTTTGCAATGCTTAATACGTCGGTTGGATCTGGGTGACAAACAATCGGGATACCCTCTGACAAAGGCATAAAGGTCGTTGCCAGAAGTCCGAAAGCATGGAAAGTTGGCAAAGTTGACATGATAATATCGTTTTCACGGGTATTTAGCATATCGGCAACCTGACGTGAATTTGCTGCCAGATTCAAGTGACTTAATTCCACTCCCTTAGGGGTTCCCTCGCTACCACTGGAAAACAGAATTGCTGCGGTATCATCCAGCTTTGCGCGTTTTATATATATCAATGATAATAGACTGGCAGGTAGCAACATTGATATTGACAGTGTGAATAACATCTTGATTTTGGGTAGTTCTTTTTTAAAGTCTTCAAGATAAACCAGCCTGGTATTAGGCAGAATTTCTTTAATATTGATACCGCGGTTTTTTAATTTGTGCAAAAACTTTCTGGATGTATAAACCGTTTTTATGTCTGCTTTTTTTACAGCTCCCTGGATTGCTTCCTTGCTGGATGTAAAGTTGAGATTGACGGCAGTCTTGCCGAGCGCTAAAACTGCCATATTTGTAATTGCGCCCGCCACACTTGCTGGAACGAGTATGCCAATATTTTGTTCCGGGCTTTTTTTGGCGATTAAACCGGAAAAAGCAAATACCGCAGTAATAAACTTATGGTGACTCACTGGCTCACCCGTAATATCAGTTGCTGCCATCTGAAAGCTCATGCGTTTTGCTGTTTTAAGCCATGATACAGGTATTGTATCCAGTGTTTTTGCATAGTCTTGCCATGAGGTAAAAGACAGGTCAAAAATACGGCGTTTGAGTTCATCAGGGTTGGTATTTGCCGGTAGGGGCTTGCCAAAGGCTACGATAATATCCCGCTTAAAACCAGATTGCCTTGCTTCCTTGAGAAATCCACTGGAGCGCGAGAAACGGCTTCCCCAGAGCCCATGAAGATAAAAGGGGACGATTTTCGCTTTGCTTCCTTCAATTGCTTTTTGGTAGCCTCGCTTAAATTCAGAGAGCTGTCCGGTGCGACTAATGGTACCTTCAGGAAAAAGACAGACTGCTTTACCTTCTTTTAATAGCCGGTTTATTGTTTCAAGAGAACCTGCACTACCACCACTACTGATAGGTATGGCGCCAAATAGATCAAGAAAGCCTTTAAGATACCAGCGTTCATAATAACCACTTTCGATAACAAAATTTAGGGGTCTGGGGCTGGCGATCTGTACCAGTGCCCAGTCAACCCAACTGATGTGGTTACCTAATAGCAGAATACCTCCTGAATGTGGCAAATCCTCGAAACCCAGCACTTTCATCCGGTAGCGTGCGGCAAACAGTCGGGAGATAATAAAGCGTAATAAAGATTCAGGAATTTTTATAATGGTGTAGATTGTACCTGCGAGTCCAACCAGAAAGAGCATCCAGAGTATTGTGGTACTGCCAACCTTGTAATAACTGAGCAGCGTAGTAATCACCAGAAATACCAGCATGATGCTAAACTGGATCAGATTATTAGAGGCGAGAACGCGCCCTAACTGGCTATTCTTGGCATGGTATTGCATCAGTGCATTAAGTGGCACAACAAAAAAACCACCCATCACACCAAGAAAGAAAAAGTTGAGTGCCTGTAAAATAGTGGAATCAAAAACCCTGATTAACAAGATCGAGATGGTAACGCCAATTGCACCAACAGGAACCAGACCGGTTTCAATGTGGTTGCGTGAGATACGTCCAGCCAGTATTGAACCTGCCATAATGCCAATCCCTGCAAAAGCCATCATGCCCTGTACTACGGCGGTATTGCCAATACCCAGGTATTCCTTGGCATAGGCAGGATAGGATGCCAATAAAACCTGGGAAATCGCCCAAAATACGGCAAGTCCCAAAATGGACAGCCAGATGTAAGGATGGCGTCTGACCAAACGCAGATTTTTTAGCTGGGTTCTGCCATGAAAATAGTCACTCCAGTTAAATTTTACCCGTTTCTTTTCAATGCTAACCTGGGGTAACTGATAAGCGAGAAACACCTCCAGTGCGGTAAAGGCAACAAGCGCCCAACCCAGTGGTGCGATCATTTTTATCAGGGAATCTTTATCTGTGATTTCAAATCCGACGATGATTTTTTCAAAGAATACAGAGAAGAAGAAGGTTCCCAGTAAAATACCTGTGGTAGTGGCGGCTTGCAGTAAACCATTTGCCTGAGCCAGACGGCGGTCACCCACCAGTTCCTTTACATAGCCATATTTGGCGGGTGAATAAAAGGCGCTTTGTAATGCAAGTAAAAACGTCATCCCGAAAGCAAACCAGAACCAGCCCTGATAATAACTGTAGGTAATTAGAAGTGTAATTCCAAGTGCAATCCAGGCGCTTACACGCATGATTTTATTTTTGGGATATTTGTCCGAGATATAGCCTGTAGGTGTAAACAAAAGAATAAATGGCAATAAAATCAGAGCATTAACAATAGAGCTCAATACAATAAGTTCGGCACCATCGTAGTTTTTAAAGATGGTATTCTGAATAATAATTTTATGCCCCAAATCCACAAAAGCATTTAGAAATGCAACAATTAAAAAGGTAAAAAGACCACTTACTTTCAGGGCATTTTTCATACATTATCCTTGGTGTTTCATTACTTTGTAGTGCTTAAGACTTGTCTGGATTTCAGAATTATTGTCTCAAGTTTCGGGGTTCAAATCTACCTGAATTAGTCTGTTAAAAAGCAGCTCTCTGAAATATGCCAAAAGACAGGTGTTACGCAGAGAAACACAAGGTATTTGCAGAGAACCGCAAAAGTGTTTTGAAGCCAAAACTTTAGCTGGTTACAAACTTGTTTTATTTATTGGTGACTCTTGGTCTTTATCTCTTTAGGTTTCTGATATTTCGTTATTTTATTAAAATATCTTTATTTTTATTAAGTTATGCTGTAAAACTAAGGCAGATTCTGATATTGTTTCTCACAGGGCGTATAAAAAGCAATCACTATTATGAACAATATGAAATATTTCAATTTTTCTGATTACCTGGTTTACTATCTGAAATTACTAATATTCTTGCTTGCGATCAGTTGCCTGACTGTAGTAGATGCCGTACCACTTTCTTCTCCACTGGGTATCAATACCAATGAGATTATGGAGAATGATGCGAGTGTTCCTTTTGTTGATCTTATGAAAATGTCAATGCCTTTTGAGGAGGCGCGCCCCTGGTTGACCAAAGGTACAGTCAGATATGATAAAAATGGCTGGCCTACATTCATTGCAAGGGGAGCGCAGGTGGGTACGCGATTTCTCAATGATCTGCCCGCGGGAACCCTGCCTGATGGTCTTTATACGGTGTTGTATGAGGGTGAAGGAAAACTTGAATATAATCACGATGCGCGCCTGATACAACGCTCGGCAGGTCGTGATCTTATTGAGATTAAGGCAGGTAAGGACAGAATATTGCGTGCCATTTTAAAAATTAAGGCAACTAATCCAGATAATCCGCTGCGCAATATTCGTATTCTTCTGCCGGGTGGTATTTGTGAAAATAACCAGTTTAAACGGGTTGGTAGTCCCAAAGATTGCCCGCGTTCGCGTTTTTTACCCTTTGAACGCGAATACACCGGTATCGTTTTTAATCCGGATTACTTAAGTTATCTGCGTGATTTTAAAGTGATTCGCTTTATGAATATGTCCGGCATTACGCGCAATCCAGTCACTCGGTGGTCACAGCGAAATACAGTTGACAAGCAAACCTGGTCGGGCAAATCGGGTGTGCGCGGAGCACCTGTTGAAATTATGGTGGCACTTGCCAACAAGCTCGGAGCTGATCCATGGTTTAATATGCCCCACAGGGCAGATGATGATTATATTCGTCAATTTGCAAATACGGTAAAACAGAATCTTGCTCCAAATCTGAAAGTTTATATTGAATACACCAATGAGGCATGGAACGGCGTATTTAACCAGACTGAATATGTAAAACAGAAGGGTCTGGCGCTTAAACTGGACAAAAACAAACACAAGGCAGGTTATAAATATTATTCGATGCGCAGTGTGCAAATATTCGATATTTGGGAGTCTGTATTTGGCAATACCGACAACCTGATACGTGTTATGGGTGCCTGGACACCTTATGAGCGTCTTACCGATATGCTTCTATCCTACAGGGATGCCTATAAAAAAACCGATGTACTGGCAATTGCACCTTATTTTTATCCGAAGTTGACGACTGCCAGAAGAGCACGTTCAGTCAGTGATATTTTTGCCAGTCTGTATGATCCGAAAGAGCCTAATTCAATTCCCAATGTGATCAAAATGATTAGGGCGCAGGCTGAGAAAGCCAGAAAATATGGGGTGCAACTGGTTGCCTATGAGGGTGGGCAACACCTGGTTGACTGGGATAACCGTAATACCAAACTTAATCCGACCAGGCTGTTTATTCAGGCAAATAAAAGCCAGAGAATGGAAAAAGCCTACACCGATTTACTTAGAGGCTGGCGGGATGCGGGTGGTACCCTGTTTGTCAATTTTTCTGCACCACGAACACCTGCCTGGTACGGTAGCTGGGGAACCAAGGAATATCTGACACAACCTTTGAATCTTGCGCCGAAGCATCGTAGTATTCTTGCATTTATTCGGCATTCTCCCTGCTGGTGGGAGTCTTGTGCGAATGGCTATATTGCCCGTCTGAATAAACCTGCTGAGAATCCAGGCAAAGATGCCTATAATTTTGTGAGCAGGACGGCTGTTGCCAGCAATACTATTCAGGCAAGGGCAATCAAGGTTAAGGAGGAAGTATTGAGACGTCGTAAACTTGCTGCAAAGCGTATTGAAACAGCCCGCCGCCTGGATATATTGCGTAATGTTGAACAGAGCAGGCGTAAAAAGAAAGCGCAGGCATTAACGCTTGCACGCGCCAAGACGTTCAAGATCAACCGCCAGCAGCGTTTGCAAATGCGTCAGCGTCAGGTCAGACGCCAGAGAGCAATGCGCAGACCTGCAAGACGCCACAGGCAGCGTCGCTAATATTTGATGGACAATTAAGTCTTTAGTCTTGTTGTCGCGCTCCCCGCTTCCCGCTTGGTATTTTGTAGAGCAAGCCGCGATTATGGCTGGTTTCGCAAGGTTGTACCAAGCTCGCTACTGGCTAATTAGTCCTCAAGAGGTTCCGCATAGAGAATAAAACAATGGTCAATGAGCCTGTAACCATGCTGTTTGGCTATTTCTTCCTGGCGTTTTTCGATGATTTCATCCTGAAACTCTATGATTTTGCCTGATTTCATATCAACAATATGGTCATGGTGTTCGCCACTATCTAGTTCAAATACTGCCTGACCCCCTTCAAAATTATGCCGAATCACCAAGCCTGCTGCTTCAAACTGGGTAAGTACCCGGTAGATTGTTGCCAGTCCGATGCCTGAATTGTCCTCTTCATTGCTGAGAATGTGGAACAGCTCTTCAGCACTAAAATGCTTTTGCGCGGATGATTCCAGGATATTAAGAATGCGCATGCGTGGCTTGGTGATTTTTAGACCCGCTTCTTTAATGTCTTCTTTATTCATAATTATTTCAGTGACGCTAAGGGCTAATGCGACTAATGCTCAATTATTGTTTTCCTCGTCCATGAATTTACAGACAGGTTCTAACAAGGTTTGGGCAAGGTTTTCAATAGTAATAGTGTGTTGTTGTGTATCCTGCGATTTACTGTTTGTCCAGATTATATAGTCAGAATCATGGTTGTCATATTTTGTTTCTTCATATACCTCCGGCATACTGGGGATGTGATCACCATAAAAACATAATACATGTTTTTTGTCTGTGTGCCTAAAGGCATCGGTAAGTTGTTTTAGCATGTTATCGGCATTTTTTAAATGTCTCAAATAAACAGTAAGGTCATTAATCTTTTCAAGATTGGCTGATTTTGGATAGTCTTCCAGATAGTCATGCTGCTCTGCCGGGCTGGTTTTTTCAAGATGCAAAGGACCATGATTTTCCATGGTGATGCTAAAAATAAACAAGGGTCTGTCACTGTATTTGTGTGTGATTTGCAGTATTTTTTCGCTAACGGACTGATCTGAAATATAGGGACCGAATTTTTGCGCATCAGCAAAATCCTCAATGTCAATAAATTCATCAAAACCCAGCCTGGGAAATAAGCGCTCACGACCAAAGAAGGAGGCAGGATGCGGATGAATACAGACACAGTAATATCCCAATGATTGCAGTAATGAGGCAATTGAAGTTACAGGGTATTTATTTAAAAACTGGTATGGGTAGAAACGAAACAGCTGCAGTTTTTTATTTTTAATACCGCTGAGAAAGGCAAACTCACTGCGCATGGTGTTGGCACCCCAGGCGGGAACTTTGAGTTGTCCGTACTGTAGTGATTCGGCACAAATCTTGTCAAATGATTGAAGCACCTGTTTTTTTATGGACGGATGCAAACGTCGCGCATCAAAAAAGGATTCGCTTTGAATCACCGTAATATTGGGTTTGTTTTCTGATGCAGATAAAAAAGTATGTAAAAAGGGGGGGGATGGGTTGTTATCAGTAAAAAGCGGAGATTGAGCCAGTGCTTTTTTTATTTTCTGCCGATGTTTGTCGCTAAATGCCTGTACTGCATAAATAAACAGACTGTTTTGCAATCCATATTGATGAATGTCCTCAGCAGGCTTCATTGTTATTTGCATTGCCAAAGCCTGCTGTCTGGCAGAAATATAAAGCCCCAAAAGCAAACCAATACTTGGTGCAATTCGTTGCCAGCTAAATGGCAAGGCGGGTTCCAGTTTAAGCACAGTAATAATGAGTGCGATAATAAGCAGTGGTGCGAGAATAACTGGCACTAATCCCAGAAAAGGAAAATAAAGACGCGGATGTTTAAACGCCTGAGAGAACATCGCAAAGTCTGAAAACACCATGGGTTCCCTGAGCGCCTTGTATTTTGCGTTGTTTACAGCGACCAGGATAATCAGAAAAACAAAAATGGCTATGCCTGAAAAAACAGCGCGCTGCACAATCAGGGTGAGCGCAATAAATACCATACTCACCAGTGATATCTGCAATCTAAGTGACTTCAGATCAGGGCGAGCAGGTGCTTCAGGTTTAAGCCAGCGCTCAGGCAAAAAAGAAACTAAAATGGTCGCAAGCAGGGTTAAAACAAAAGATAGCACTAACGTCTTGCTCCATACGAAAACAGTCGCATAAACCAGTCTGAAATTGCCGCCGGCAATATTGCCAGAAACCACATACCAAGATTGAGTGGAAAAGGAAACGAGATGCACGCACGATTTTTTGCAAGCCCCCGATAAATAATATCGGCGGCTTTTTCTGCTGAAATCATAAGTGGCTTGTCACCCTTAAATTTGGCGCTTAAATCAGATTCCACAAACCCCGGGCAGATTGCATTAACCTGGATATTGTCTTCAGCGAGCCAGCCACGCAGTGCTTCGGCATAAGACTTTAGCGCAGCTTTACTGGCACAATAGGCAGGTGTGATGGGCATCCCCCTATAAGCTGCGAGTGAGCTAACAATCGCAATCTGCCCCTGTTTGCGTTGTTGCATCCTGCTCAAGAGCGGATTCAGGCTTGCCAGAACGCCATACAAATTGGTGTCGATCACATGACAGATGGCTTCCCATGATTCTGCTTCGCCATTTTCACCAATGCTGCTGGTAACGCCGGCATTGCAGATAATCAGGTCAATCGGTGTACTGGCATCAATGCTTGCAATCAAGCTCTGCAAAGCACTAAAGTCAGTAACATCAACAGAGTGATATTCGACAGTGGACTGTTTTGCCTCACACTGATTTGCAACTGCCTGGAGTTTTTGCCTGTTTCGGGCAAGCAGAATCAGGTGTTTGTCCTTGTCTGCATAGCGTTTTGCCAGGGCTGCGCCGATTCCGGCACTGGCTCCGGTAATCAGAATATTTTGTCCTGCCATTACTCGCTCAGGAGACCATTGACTGTTTTTTGTGGATGGTGAGTTGTTGCCGTAGCATCATCGGCTTGTGCTATTGTTTTGGATTTCAGTTGAAATGCTTTGAGACTGCCTGCTACCGCCATTTTTATTGCCTGCTGATTATAGAAGCCCCCATTGATCTGGGTTTTTTCTATCACATAGGAATAAAAAGACTGAAACAGTGCCGGATTGGCGGGTGTTGCCTGCGTCCAGAAATCATCCAGTAAACCCTGGAAGGTTAGCCCCGGCATGTCGTAAATCGCTTTTCCCAGGGCAATAACGGGGCAGCCCAGACCCAGTGAGGTCATGCCTACGGTGCTATTAACCAGTACCGTGCCTTTGGCTTTTTTAAGCAAGGCATCAAGATTACCTGCCTCAAGATAAACGATGCGACTGCTATGCAGTCCATTTTCTTCAGTAGCTTGTTTGATAATTTTTGGGTAATTGCTAAACCAGGGATCCAGCGGGTGGTTTTTTATGACCAGGATAGCGTTTTTATCGGCATGTTTGGCAAATGATTCAATCGTGACCTGGATGACCTCAGTGACACTGTCAACGGATGAATGTAATCTTATTTGAGAATCAGCATTAAGCTGTAAAGGGAGTATATAAAAAGGCTTGTCACTGCTTAACAGAGTCTCGATCTGTTTTTTTGATTTATGGTTGTAGTAAAGCCACAAAGAGGGAAAGCGGCGCGCAAACCCCCAGTATTCACGCATAAAATGGTCGGGGCGATGACTGCGATAATGTGGAAACAACGGTTTTAGCAATGATTTTGCAATATGATAGCGGATATCATGCCAGCCGCGAATAGCCAGTTTGTACGGTGCTTCTTCGCATTTTTTATCAGTCTGACAGTTATTTTTTAAATACCACTCAGGATCTTTGGGAAGGCAGGAGTGCGCGTTGACACCTTCGCTTTCCAGCGTCACCCAGTAGGGTCGCGCGTAGCCTTCTTCAAATACATGGATATTGATATTGTTCTGTTTTGCCAGTTGTATGGCTGGAGTGTGTACGGGGCGCGTGTCACCAAACAGAATAATGTCGCTAATCTGATATTTATCAAATACTTTTTGATAAAAGTCGGGAAGCTCTGAAATTTCCTTGCGGAAATTTATGTGTTTTAAAGCCGTTGAGAAAAAACGTCCAGAGAGTAAATCGCCCCCATTAAAATTTATTTTTAGTGCTTTTGCTCCCGCGTCATTCAGTGCCTTTTCAAGTTCTGAAAAGAATGGACTGGCTACACCCTGCAATAATAAAAATGAACGCTGATACATATTTTAGTTTTTTTTAGTGAAGTTTATGGGTATCCCGATTAATACATGCCCCGGAAGCCTGCCCGAAAATAGTGAGCCTACTGTGGAAAAGCTGAATTTGGCTAGATTTTTCCCGTTAAATAGAGCAACAATTAGCCTCTCTTGATAAACTCACCTTATAACAATTCTGAAATTTTCGTTTTCAATCCCAGCTTCCGGACAGGCTCCTGATAAATTAGTAGCGTACCCTGCGTTTATTATACCCATCCCCCCCTTTTTTTGCATGTTTTTATTCATAACTATTTAGTTTACCCGCTATTTTTCTCAATAGCATGGCTTTACTTCGCAGCGGAAACCGCAGAGGATGTTTTTTAATTTGTAAATTGCACCCAGGGATATTTTTTATCATCCTTGACGCGACTCCAGAACAGGGTACCAGAGTGTCTCCACGGATCGAGTACGATGCCGGTTTCAAAAGGCTGTCCTTTTGCAGTTACAACCAGTGTATTGTGTTCTCTCCAGTAATTTCGACGGAATGCGACACCATGATAAAACTGCAAGGATTTCATTGGTCTGTTGATTTGTTCTGCCATGTCATGGGTCCACTGATAGCAGAGTCCACGAGGTCTGTAGCCATAGTTTACAAGTACATTGTGATACAGTGGCGGGCTGGTTAGCTGATAACGATTGGCAAGAACTTTGGGGTAAAGAACGGCTTCTCTGGCGACAAAGCGGGCTTCAGAAGGGATGATGTTTGGACCAAGCGACATGATTGCCTGATACAAATCGTTAATTTTTTTTTCGTCTGCGGGATTAATGGCGGGAACCACAGTGCTGCCTTTGTTGTTAACATAAGCTCCATCGTAATGTATGCTGGAACAGGCGCTCAAAAAAATCATCGCCAGGCTTGCAAGCAGCAGATAGACTGTTTTTTTAGTATTATTTCTCATTCGTATAAACTCCTTGTTTCTCAGTTAATCTGGCTTTGCTGCTCGTCAGTTTTTTGCAGTTTGTCGTTATGGGGTACATAAGTTTTGCTGCCATCAGCATTCAGGATATAAGTTCTTGGATAATATTTTTTCCACTGATAATTTGGATCATCTTTGGTTTTTACCCAGTACAGAATACTGTTGTGTCGCCAGGGATCAAGTATAATCGCATCTTCTATGCCCTTACCCAGTGCCGCAACAGTAAGAACATTGTGTTCATACATGCCTCCCTGGTTGGCAACAGCGCGTTGTAGAGTGAGTGTCTTGTAGTGTCGCTTGCCGATATGAGCAGTCATATCGCGCGCCCATTGAAAACACAAGCCTTTTTCACGTCTGCCGGTATTGACCAGGACATTCTGATAATTGGGCGGCCACATCAGTCGATACTGATTCGCAAGATATTTAGGGTAAAGAACTGCCTCGCGTGCTACCCAGGCAGCTTCATCAGGGTCAATATTCGGTCCAAGATTCATGATTGCTTTGGTCAGATCCCTGATTTTTACCTGATCACCTCCCTCTATAGCGGTGACTGTGGTGATTTTTTTTTCCTTGTCAAATCCAATATTATCATAGTGAACGCTACAGCCTGAAAATATCAGGGCAGACAGAATTAGCAGGGTTAAAAATATTTTTCTCATCTTTTGTTAGTGTTTGCCTGGTCTTTAATTGGTTTTTTAATCGTCTGAATCTGTGACTTCAGTAAGGCACGGTGAAGTTACGGGTTCAGGTATCAGTTTTTGCTAAAATACATCATATAATTTATGCTGACATCGTTACCTAGCTTGTAACTTTGCAGCAGCGGGTTATATGTCATACCGCTTATGTTTTCAAGATGCAAGCCCGCTTTTCTTGCTGCATTCTCAAGTTCAGACGGACGGATAAATTTGCCGTATTCATGGGTACCTCTGGGTAGCATTTTCAAAAGGTATTCCGCCCCAATAATCGCCAGCGCAAAGGATTTTGGATTTCTGTTAATGGTGGAAAAAAATACATGACCCCCAGTTTTTACCAGTTTTGCACAGGACTGAATAATTGAAGCAGGATCAGGCACATGCTCCAGCATTTCCATACAGGTAACGACATCAAATTGCCCGCTTTGTTCCTCGGCTATCTCTTCTACTGTAACCTGACGGTACTCAATATTGTTTATACCAGACTCCAGTGCATGCAGTTCAGCCACTGATAAAGGTGCTTCACCCATATCAATACCGAGTGTTCTGGCGCCTCGAAGTGTGATGCTTTCAGAGAGGATTCCACCACCACAGCCGACATCAATTACTTTCTTGCCTTTTAAACCACCGCAATGCTCGTCAATATAATTGAGTCGCAGCGGATTTATATCGTGCAGTGGTTTAAATTCGCTTTCCCTGTCCCACCAGCGGTGCGCCAGATCGGCAAATTTTTTTATCTCGTTTGCATCGACATTAGGTGCCTGTTTGCTTTCAGTTTTGTGCTGAACCTGGGCGTGCATGTGATTACCTGTTCGTTTATCAAAATTAGTACGCTATTATATAGAATCTGGATTCAAAAATTTAATTAAATGATTCGATTCTTACCTGGTATTTTGATTATACAAATAGCTACCGCAGCACTGGTTATGCTGGCGCCTGAAAACCTGCAAGGACTTGCCTGGCTACGCCTGTTGATTCCCTTGTTAGTCGTAGGGTTTTTCTCGGCTTTCTGGTTCTCGTCCATTGCAAAACATAGTAGCAAAGATGAAATTTCACGCTTGCAGGAGCAACATGCACGAGAGCGTGAAAAATTGCAAATCAATGCAGAAAGAGCCAAAACCCGCATAATCAAAAAAACCCAGCAACAAATTGCCAGAGAATCCAGATTAACGCATGGCAAGGCGAATTTTAAGGTGGGTGCTGCACTGGCAGGTGTGATAGGCTTTGGCGCATTAATGTTATTGACCCAGTTTTTAACCCTGGGAGTCGTGACATTAACCACAGCAGGCGGTGCGCTCGGCGGCTATTTTTATCGTGTCCGCAAGGAAAAAAACAGTCGCTTGCTCGAGCCTGGAAAAAGTGGTCAGCCTAAAGTCATTCCTGCCGAAAAATCAGGAAAAAAATTACTCAAGCGTTAATTATATCTTGTGCCCGGGCAAGTTTTTGAAATACCGCTAAAATCCGTTATGGCTGTTAATTTATTTTAATTTAATTTATTAATAAAGGTCTCCACCAGTCTTCATTTTGCAGATACCAGTCAATGGTTTTTTCAATGCCGGTTTCAAAGGTTTCCTGAGGCTCATAGCCCAGTTCTTTTCTAAATTTGCTGGCATCAATAGCATAGCGCCAGTCATGTCCAGCCCTGTCTTCTACAAAGGTGATCAGGTCGGCTGATTTTTTGCCATTAGCGGGAGCTGCTTTGGGGTACTGTCTGGATAACTCCGGGTTTTCAGCAAAACGTCGATCCATGGATTCGCATAACAGGTTAATAATATCCATATTATTCCATTCATTATTACCGCCGATATTATAGATTTCGCCAACCTTGCCTTTTTCCAGGATCAGGTCAATGCCACGGGCATGGTCATCGACATACAGCCAGTCACGCACATTTTTACCAGTGCCATAAACAGGTAGTGGTTTGTTACGCAATATATTGGTGAGAAACAGTGGAATCAGTTTTTCAGGGTACTGGTACGGACCGTAGTTATTGGAGCAGTTTGTTGTAGTTACATTCAAGCCGAAAGTATGGTGATAGGCACGCACGATATGATCAGAAGATGCCTTGCTGGCAGAGTAGGGGGAGTTAGGTGCATAAACATGATCTTCAGTAAAACCTGGTGAATCATCATCCAGCTCACCATAGACTTCATCCGTAGATACATGATGGAAGCGGTGCTCAGAATTGGCTGTTTTCTTGTTTTCTATCCACACGCTTCGGGCTGCCTTGAGAAGGTTGTGTGTACCAATAACATTGGTTTCCAGAAAAATATCCGGTCCTGAAATTGAACGGTCAACATGGCTTTCTGCCGCAAAGTTGACAATCGTATCCAGGTCTTCTTCGACGAGTAATTTTTCAACCAGAGGCTGGTCTGCGATACTTCCTTTGACAAACTTGAAATTTGCTTTGTCTTTAAGTGCATCCAGACTTGGCTCATTGCCTGCATAAGTGAGTGCATCCAGTACCACAACGTGATCTTGCGGGTGAGTACGCAGCCAGTAATACACAAAATTAGCACCAATAAAACCGGCACCTCCAGTTACTAATAGTCTTCTCATATTTTGTTCTCTTTAATCGTCCGTTTTTATCTGATTGAAATATCTTGAAAAATTGCGCAAGCAAGAGATGCTTTGCAGTTCGCGCAATTCTATCATGTTTTTTTAAGACTCTTTTTATTATTTTCAGGATCTGGGAGGATATAGCGGTCAAGAATACTCATGTTTTGGAGTTCAAATTAGTCAACAGTGTAGAGAACCGCGCGGAATTAGTATGCAAACCAGCTGAGAGCCAAATTATATCGGATTTTCTTCTTTTGTATTTTTGGCTTTACTATCTATGCTATTCTTAAACAGGCTTCCGGGAGCTGTCCGAGAAAGCAGAAATACGCAAAATTTAGGGGTCAAAATGAACACAATAAAAAAGACATATAACATTGCCATCCTTTCAACGAAGCTTTCTACTAATCAAAGTTAGGAATTGTGAATATGACAAACAAGAAATCTACTCTGCTCGTGTGTTGGTTTAAAGAGCATCAATGGGATCATTTAAAACAGATCGTTTCTGACTCAGAAAATTTAGGTGAAACTTACGCCGACTGGAAAAAAGGTGCAGAGCAACAAATTAGCCTGTTTAGAAAACAACAAGGCACAGTTGTAAAAATGAGTGCTGATTCAGAGAAAATGCTTCAATGGGCAAAAGAAAATAATATAGAACTGAGCAGTGCAAACCTGTCGCAATACGCATTCCACCTGTTTGAGGACAAATATCCCACAATGGTTGTCTGTTGGTACAAAAAGGAACAATGGGATCACTTGAAAGAAATAGTTTCTGACCCAAAAAAACTGGGCGATACTTATGAAGAATGGGAAAAGAAAGCAGAACAAGACATCAATATGTTCCGCAATAAAGGGCAAAGGGTTAAAAAAATACCTATTGACACAGAGCAAATGCAGCAATGGGCTAATCAAAATAACCTATCGCTGGATAGCTCAAATCTCTCAGACTACGCAGCGTATCTTTTTGAAAAGGATTACAGACCAAAGACACAAAAGGCAAAGAAAAAGAAACAGGCAAAGAAAAAGAAACGAATAAAAAATAAATACGGAAATAACTTTTATAATATTTAGACAGTTTCTTATTAGGAATGTCCCGGATACTCTGCGCTGATGATGCTAATGGTTGGTTGATATTGATCTGCAGCTGGTGATAATTTGACGCAAGTTCAGTGGAGGTGCTAGGAGCTTGTCCGAGAACTAAGTTTTTAAAAATTTCAATCAATATATAGTGGTTTTCGCATTAAGAAAACACTATATATTGTGATCACATTTTTTGG